>JAHFOH010000121.1 GCA_023266955.1 Nitrososphaerota archaeon | reverse complement strand
CAAAGGCACTGAAGGAGGGGACAAGCACTCCTCCCGCGATTATGAGGTTTGGGGCTGGGAGGCCAAAGATCGCGGCGTAGTTTTCAAGGGTCGGTTTCGGAGATATCCACACAACCGGCCTCGCGAACCACTCAGGGACGTTCTTGAGGGAGGTCGAAACCAACCAAAAGATAGGGAAGAGAGAAAACATGGACGCCAAGACTATTGTCGCATAGTAGAGGACTCTTTTCATCAAGGTCTTATTCACCTGCTTTCGGCAATAAGGACCTAGATGCCCGCAGGGTCACAATCACAATTATGACAAAGATGAAGATGGCACCAGCCGATGCATACGCAATGCGTGAAAATTCGATGCCGAATTTGTACAGAAATATCGAGATTGTTTCGGTGGTTGTCCCAGGACCCCCCGCAGTCATTATGAAAGGTACATCGAAGATCTTAAAGGCCTCTAGCGCCCTAATTATCAACGCTATTGTGATGATTGGCTTCAGCATGGGTAACATGATGCGTCGAAATATTTGTCTCTCCGAAGCACCTAAGACCCTAGCTGCTCTAATCGGATCAGATGGCAAGGCCGTCATGCCAGCGTAAAGCAGAAGAAACATGAAAGGAGTCCATTGCCAGACATCCGCCAAAATCACAGCAATCAGCGCTGTTGCCGGAATATGCAGCCAATCAGTCCTTACAGTAGTGCCTGACACCAGGCTGAGTACATCGTTAAACGCTCCTCCGTCGGTAAAGAAGATGGTCTGAAAGGTAAAACCGGAAATAGCAGGGATGATCATCATAGGTACAAGTATGATCGATGTGAAGACTGACTTCGCGCGAATATCCCAACTAAAGAATGCTAGAGCTAGAAATAAGCCAAGCAAAAATTCCAGCGAAACAGCCGCGCCTACAATTATCAGTGTGTTTACGATAGCACCCTGGAATCTCGGAAGGAGAAGTATGTCCACATAATTCTGCGGACCTACGATCGGCGCTTGGTACCACGGTCCCAGTACTGGCTCCCAGTTGGTTAAGCTGAGGTAAATAGCGAGGACAAACGGGACGATAAGAAGGAAATTGATGACTACTTCTAGAGGAAGTATCAGGAGTACGTTAAACTTGAGTTTCTGACCAAATCTCCTTACCATGTTTCCTTCACCCAACCTCGATATTGCAAGTGAAGAAGAGCTTAAAAGTTTCTTACGTGCGCCTTTGTAAAATAAAAGGGTGGTGCCCTAGCGGGCATCCCTGCCTCCGTTCTACGCTTTTCACTTGATTCCGTGAAGTTCCTTTAGGGGAGCTGGGAAGTTGTTCACGATCCACTGGTAGCGCTCGAATTGCTTGTCTCTACCGAAGCGGTCAACGACAGTTTCAAAACCTTTCTGCATATTCTTGACTGTAGTGTCCAAATCCTGAATATCGGTGAAGTATGCGTTCATCTGCGTTCCGAACAGGTCTTGGATCTCCTTCAGACCCTGCAGTCTGAGGGGCTGCACGGATAATGGAATGGTGATGTCAAAGGCCTCCATGGCTCCTCGTCGTCCCGGTTCGATGTCTGGATTAGGTGGCCAGACTGCAGTGAAGGTGCGGATCATTCTAAGGTCGTAAGCCTGACATGTCCTCGCATGATCAGATATAGAGCCTGGGTTAGCTAGAGATTCTGTATAGATTTCGGGGTCTGCCAACCACTGACCAAGCAAGTATGGAAGCTCAGGAACCTTCTGCGTCGTCTTGCCCCACTTCGCTACCACGTAGGATGTTTGGTCGAAGAGCACCGTCACCCGAATTAGTTTGCCGTTCGCGGGGTTAACATAACCGGGGATGTGATAGACTCCGAAACCCCCATCTTTCGCGGCTGGACTGTTCCCCTGAAATTGAGAGAGTGAGGCCCAAGAGATTGTCTGGAAGACCTTCTTCCCCCCATAGTCTGGAAACATTGTAGGCCAAGAAGACGTGAGGGCATCTCTAGACTGGAAAGGCACTAGCGCCTTCATATCTTCTATGGCCGTCCTAGCTGCCTTACTATCGATAGTCACATTCTTGTTCTTGTCGAAGATCAGACCGCCTAGTTCATAGAATCGAATGTAAAACTCGATGTTGCTGAACCATGTGTCCCGGAAGAAGTATCCTCCTCGGAGAGGAGGATTGGCCTTATCTTTGAGAGCTTGCTGTGGTCCCGTATACCCATCCATGAACTCAGCCATGTCGCGAACTTGACTCCATAGCGCCGGTCCTTCCACAGGCAAAGGATAGGCAAATTGCTTCTCGAATGCATCTTGTATCTTCGGATCAGTAACGATGTCGCGGCGATTGTAGTAGTTGAACCAGTCCCCACATAGCGCAAAACCCCATAATTCGCCGCTTGGATCCCTTAATGATTGCTCGAAGACTGGGTAATAGGGGCAGGGTCCTGTGTTCAATTCGGGCTGATATTTCTTCTCGAATGCCCCGAGAGGAATTATTGCGTCCGCACCGATGAAGTCGTATAGGAAGTCGATTCTTTGACTCATGAGATCCCATGTGCCAGCCTTCGTGATCCCTTCCGCGATCCCCTTACCGTAAAGTTCGAGATCGTTCAGGGTGTCTATCTCTAGTGGAATTCCGGTAAGATCTTCCCATTTCTTTCGCATATTAATGGCCTTTTGGACACCTATACGTTCACTGCCTTCTGTTGGAAGAATGTTGTTCTTGGCAAACGCGACTAGTAGCCACCGCATCTTCGTCCCCTCGGGAATCTTTCCCGACGCCCTAAGTTGCTTTACGGCATTTACGGCGCGTTCAGCAGGTGTCGCTCCTAAGGGAGTAGGTGCCACAGTTGCTGTCTCAGTTACTGTCTTAGTTTCTATTTTCGTCGGCGCTAATGATTGACCAGCTAATACTCCGCCTGCGCCAGCTACAACAGCGACTCCAACAACGGTAGCAGTGGTAGCCACCTTGCTAAGCGCTTCACGCCTAGTGATGCGACGTTTGAGGATGCTTAAGCGCTCTTCGTCGTCATCTTCATTACGGTCATCAGAATTGACCAAAAGAAATCAGCGACCGACCGCATAAAGGGGATATAAGCTTTTGTGGCGAGGTCGTTTTAGAGATGCTTCGGCTCATCGCTAGCTATGAACAATTTCACCGCGTTGTTGTTCTAAGAATTGGACTTCACTGCTTAGAAAGGAGGAACTTGCTCACCTATTAATGACAGTCTCTGTATAGGTCTTATCGTTACTCCACCGTTCTTCACTTTACCAGTGAAGGTAAACTTGGGACCGAAGATAGCGTTGTTTACTGGCGCCGTAGTGGGGTCAAAGAAAACTGTGAAGGCGAAGCTATCGCCTTGCTGCTTATCATCTACTGCGATAATCTCAAATCCGGCAGACTCCTCAACTTCCCTAGATCCTATTTTCACTCCCGCAGAAGAAGCCGCTGTCGCACAACCAACCTGGCCCGATAATTTTACCTTCGCCGCACCCTCAGGTGTAACGCTGAACGCATTAACACCTATCTGGTTGCTGATCATGACCATGGAGAAGCTGCCAGCGTCAATGAGTGCTTCGCCCAAAGAGTAAGTAGGCATTATGAACGCTTTAGGATTGTTGTCCACGCGGCAGAAGGCGAAATTCAGATCGAAATGCCAAACTTCCGCCATAGGAACTGTAGGCTCTTTTGTGACCGGGTCAGGTAGAAACTTAATGTTAGTTCCGCCACCGTAGGCAACCCAATTCTTAAACAGGAGCTTGTCCAGCTGGGTCCTAGCGTTGTCTAGCTGGGTCCTATTGAATTCAAGCTCCTTCTGCATCAAAGACTCGGACTGTACGCTAGTGGCCCAACCGCCACCAGCGAGCCCCAAGGAGCCCGAGAAACCTGCGACAGTGCCAAGGAAAGCACGCCGAGAAACTTTTCCCTTCCCAGTTTGGCTCAATTAAACCACGATAACTGTGAAGGGAGAGTATAAATCCTTAACGATAGAGTTTAGCGAATCACTCTTCGTAGGATACCCGTCACATAGAATATCCCAGAAACTCTGCATAGATACCTGCGTGTCTATCCGATGAGCATTATTGAATTCGTTAGTTTGCCAGGAATTTCTGCCGTTTGTAATATCCATATCTACAGTAAGAATCCCTTCTTTGTCTGCTGGGCCTTCAACCAATGCGTCTCACTGCAAATCGGAGATCTAACTGTATCCTAGGAAAGGTATGCCGCGCTCCTCTACGATTCTGACCGCCGCCGAGAGGTAAAGACTACTTTCAGCCGCTCGAGCCCTCATAAGAATACTATCAATGGGCCGAAAAAAAATCGGCGGGGACCGTTAAGTTGTCGGCCAGCTAATAATCAGAAAAAGGCATCACAATTGGTTTAAATTCCGGTCTATCGTCTTAACTATGGTTGGTTCGGACAAGCGCTGGGTTAGCTGGGGTACTCCTCCTTCTTATCTCGATATCACAGTCTGGCTTCGCGGTCAATACCCTCTTGTCGCCAGTAGTGGACGGAGGTAGTGTCAGATTTGATCTCGACTTCATTTCGCTCCAACCAGGTGGGAGTGTACTGACGCGCGGGACTCTCCACATCTCCTTCGCATCCTCGCAAGCGGTCAAAGTGTATGAGCAAGACTTTGGGCAGCAAGTGGTAACTGCCGGTGTCACCTATCAGCCGCGCAACTTTGTGTACAACTGGACGAGTAGTTTACAGACTTGGTTCGAAACCCCCGATGACGCATTTGGAGCCCTTGGGCAGATTCGCTTCGATGGTCGTGCCACTACGTATGGAGTCCAGGTCATTCATTGGTTAGATGGGGGGCGGTATATGGCGACTAACAACCCGTATCTCGTCTTTCC
>JAHFOH010000019.1 GCA_023266955.1 Nitrososphaerota archaeon | reverse complement strand
CTTCATCAAAAGTGTATGGAATTTGCATCATGTAGATCTTTGCGCTGTCAAAGAGTCTTCGTATATGGTCCTTCAGCCTGAAGATCGCTGGACCGTTTTCGGTGCTAAAACACCTTATTCCTTCGAAGACCGCAGTCCCATAGTGAAACGCATGTGTTAGAACATGTATCTTTGCTTCGTCCCAGTCTACCAGCTCCCCGTCTATCCAAATTTTCTTTGCCTTAATCATGTCTTTCTACACTAAACTAAGCTAGGTTCGACGCTGTTTGGCAGCCATATTAAAGGCGTAAGACAATTCCCATAGCTGGAAATCGTTGGTGCAACTTATCTAGTCGTAAGCCCCGTAGCTGCAGCAACCTTGGTGGGTCTTGAGTAATGGTTGACGTAAGGTATGAACCCTTCAGGGAGATCATAATTCTGAGCAGGGCAAGATACTCCGTGGAAGATTTCATCAGAACCATAGGGTTGGTCAGTGGGTCGGGCGTTGTTCAATGGGCCGAAGGATTGGTCTTCACACACCACATGCTTCCTTGGAGCGAAACGACGATTAAAGAAGCGGTGAATGGCAGAATTTATTGGTCGCATGTTACGTATGCTGAGCTACCTACTTACAAACCAGTGCTGGAATCGAAGGATGGGCGGATTAAGTTAGCAGTTGTCGACGCAAGCTATGATCAAATCATGAAAGAGGCGGTAAAACGCTTTAAGGTTCTTGATAGACTGGATAGTTTCTACAAAGGAGAAAGGCGCCAGCCACGCGTAGTTACAAAGCCTAGCTGATTTGGTACGGTGGACTGCTCCACTTACATTACATTTCTCCAGAATGCCATTCGCGATCCGAATACTCGCAGCCCGAGCCATGCAAAGGCAACGGCAAACGCTATGCACGTTAACATCAACATTCCTAGTGCTACGAGGAGTATGAGGAGGTCTAGCCGCAATCCAAGGGAAAGGTGAGCAAGCTGTGAGAAGGTTGATAGGACAGAGTACATCATCCAATAGCTCACGGAGTCTGGCCTCTCCCTTGAAACGAGTCTAGCATATGCGACTGCCGATATTGCTGCCGAGATTCCTATGAGTCTACTGTTTATTCGGCTAAGGAAGCTCGATTTGAATGTCATCGGTTAATCACCCAGTTTAGTGGGGTCAGTATGTAGACAAACTTCCTACACAGAGATACTTGTTTTTGCGTCCGAGAAACCTCCACACCCACTCAATATTCTGAGGGTCATATCATGTTTTGTGATCGTCGTATTTAGGTAATTGGGTTCATTGCTCTAGATTTGGGGTTGTTTCAGAAGTCCAGCGACTGTGAACCTGCAGATGGGCGATCCGGTTCCGCAGCAGTCTATCTCCTTCACTTCGACATTTGTTCCCAGTTTATCATCTAATACTGTCTTTACGAATCCTTCTTTGAAGGGGCATAACGGTTCACCCACACCGTATCTGTTGCCCAAACAGTCAAAGCAGTTCCTAATCTCAAGTGTTAATGGCTCCTTTGAACTGATGTCCATTTCACCCAAGCCGTATGTATTCCAAAAGGTCATCATTCGCTGTATGACTTCGTCGAGTTCTTTCTCTGTAACTGTCTTTGTAAACGCGTGTGCAAGCTGGGTCGCGACATTCTTCAGGATCCAGCTATATGCGCTTGGACTTAACCCGAAGTATTCCTTGAGGGCCTTCATTGTAATTTTGGTGGCTGTGGCTAATTCCTCTTCCTGGGTAACGGCCCTCTTGATCTTCATGTCATTCTTCACCTCTTTGCAGGCTTCGACTCGCTCTCCTTGATTATGTGCGAGAGAATCTTGTGGTGCTGGTTCTCATCCGCTACTATCTGATTCAGTAGGAATTTGATGTTCTTATCAGGAATCTTCTTAACCAGCATCCCAGCGTAGATTATAGCTTCGGTCTCTGCCGTCAAATGATGTCTGATCCTGCGCAAATCTTGCCCTTGGACCTTGACACTGGATCTTTCATTGCCAGTTAGAATATTCCTTATTGAGGAAAGAATGCTGGAATGCCTTAGTGAGTCGTAGCTGAGTCTCCTATAGAGTGTCTTAAGGAATTCGCTTTCAGCCCTTGAGACCATCTTCATGAAAAACTGAGAGTCTTGACCCTCCAGTCTCCGCCATTCCTCCAGCCATCTTAGAATTTCATCTCTTTCTTTACCGCTCAGGCTGGACATCAGAGCAACGAACGCGGTGTAGCTCTTAAATCTGTGAGACGTTTTTCAAAATTGAGATTAAGGAAGTGCCGGACCGTCATTCTAATTGCCGTCTACCGTTTGATTACTTCCTCGGAATTAGAATATCTGAGGTTATTCTGAATATCAGCCAATCCGTTGCGAATCAACATACGTGCCAGTTGCAAATCCGCCTCGGTATTGATGTTGAATAGAGATAGCATGTTGGGATCGAACTTTTTTAGTTCCTCTACCGAGATGTAGTTGACGTGACTCAAACTTTCTAGTGCCTTTTGAAGGCTGGAAGCACCAGTGTGAAGGACGGCTTTGAAGCCTTCTATAGCCCTATACACGTTGTAAACTGCAAAGAGAGGTTCGGCTGAACCGTCAGGCCAAACAGGTACTGCTGCATCAAACCCCTCACCAAGTTTCAGTAGGCACTCTATGATCTGAACTTTCGCGAAGGGCATATCGCATGCCACTACGACAGCATATTCGCTGTTCAATGTCGCGAGACCGCTTAGGATGCCTACCAGGGGCGTCTGAGCATCGTTCACATCGTAGACGAGTCTAACCGAGTCGGGGAGAACATCTGTGTATCTCTTAACGTCGCCCGAAGGCTTCGTCGTGAGAACTATATCTTGACAGGTCTTTGCGAGGGCCTCATAGACATAGGTGATGATGGGTTTACCTCGTAGCAGTATGAGCGCTTTGTTCCTACCTATTCTAGAGCTTCTTCCCCCCGCGAGAATAACTCCACCCGGTAGATGGCTCACCGAACTTCCACTTGCCTTTCCGCCATGAACAACCGTTCTTTGATCAGCTCAATTAGTACATCCCCTCTGCGATACAAGTCCAATACTGGCACTGAAAACCCAAGCGTTTCAGATTTCGCAGCTATCACTCCACTTACGGCTATGATAGGCGGGGCTAAATCCTTCGAAAGAGCTTCCAGTTCCTTCGCGTTTTTTGCTGTCACAATCTTCGGCAGACCCTTGCGATTCCCCACCAGATCCCGATAACCCTCAATGATCATGGTATCAAGTCCCTCTCTCCGACCAGTTTCGAGAATGTCATTGACATCCGTCATAGGATTGCCGGGCTTCTTTATGGTAGCAATTTCATCAGGCGAAACACTGACCACAAGCTCCGCTCCTGCCTTACTAAATCTCCAAGTGTCTTTTCCCTCCGCGTCAATCGTGAAGCTGTGGTGGATGTGCTTGATGGCCCCTATTCTGTAGCCCTCCTTTGATAGCTGGTGTATAATGAATTCAGCCACAGTTGTCTTCCCAGACTTCTTTGTGCCGATAACTGCTAAGAGCTTCATTTCACGATTGTATGTGCATCATCTCTTGCGGCGAGAAGAGATGCACCTGTATCTCCTGCCCCTCGTGAACTTGAGTGCCTGGTGGAATAACGATGTATCCGTTTGATTTCAACAAGTTGCTGAGTATGTCGACCCCTTTCGGGAGAGGTTCGGCGTCATAGCCAGAAAGGCTCTTCTTGATCCTTAATATTTCAAAGCGTGAACTTCCGCCCTTTGTCCGTATAGTGCTTCCAGCCCTAGCTTTGACTACGGGCAACGTTGACATGAGGTCGGTACCTACAAGTCTGCTCAAGATTGGTATGACGAAAAGGTAGAAGCCTGCTAGCGCTGAGGTAACGCGACCAGGGAGAAGGATGAGAGGCTTACCATTAACTACCGCAAGTCCAGTAGGTTTTCCGGGAAAAACCGAGACGCCATGCACTACAAGATCGAGAGGATTCAGAGAATTCACAGCTTCCGGCACGAGATCCCTCACGCCGACAGAGCATCCCCCCATGGTGATGACTACATCTGCGGTTCTCACTGCATGCGAGATGGCGCCGACTATCATAGTGACATCATCCTGAACCGGCTCAAATCTCTGAGGCATGCAGTATAATTCACGTAGCAGACTCGAAACGATGAAGCTGTTCTTTTCTATCGCCCAGTTGGGTCTCTCGTCGCCAACATTTACGAGCTCGCTTCCAACAGGAATTATTGCGACCCTAGGTCTCCTCACAACTTTGACCTTCCTCTTTGCCAGCGCCACAAGCATTGCTACGTCTTGGGCCCTCAGCGATTGACCACTGCATAGTACTTGGTCGCCGATTTGTAAGTCCTGGCCGGGTTGGTCAACGTTTTCTCCTTGAAACACAGGGCGAATGATACCGATCATTCCGTCAACGTATCTCACCTCCTCAAGCTTCACTACAGCATCATCAGCTGGCGGAAGAGACGCCCCACAGGCGATGTAGACGGTTTCACCTGGTCCGACATTTACGCTTCCATTATCAGCACCCAGAATTATTTGCCCCACAACCTCCATGAGTACAGGGTGACTAGGTGAGGCTTCAACAGTTGCCTTCGACATCACTGCGTAGCCATCTACAGCTGCCCTAGGGAGAGGCGGAACACTCCTGTTGGATATCAAATTCTCTGCTAAAATGCGGTCGTAAGCCGCAGTTGCGGGAATTGTCTGAATCTTTGGCTTCACCCGAGGAAGGTGTGCCAAGAAAGCTTGCAGTGCTGCATCAGGTGGTGTGAGCCTCCAAGTCCTCCTCTCTCTGACGATAAGGGTGTGCCCCTGAATTCTTATCATATCGCTCCTTGTTTAGAAGTCGAGATAGCTTGCGGCTCCAGTATTGGTCTAGGAAGAAAGATTAACAGTAGTCCCGCAATCGCCAGAAGGCCCAGATAGCTCAGTTGTAGGTGCCGTCCTGCTAAAAATATCAAGGCCAGGCCGAAGGCGTGGTACTTGTGCTCTCGAATGCTTCCGATAATTATGTATGAGTAGAGCCATATGGATACGGCATAGGCAGGAAAGGGAAGGAACAGACTGAAACCAATTGTCAGCATGGTGACTGTGGTAATGGCCCAAGGATTAGCCAGATATGCGACAAAAAAGATCATCGTGATGACTGAGGGTACGACGAATGATCTCCAGCCTCTTTCTCGAAGACTTGGGCGGAAAGCAAAGTAGAGGAAGATGGTATTGATTATGGCCAGTAGCTCACCAGCCTGAAACAGTTCAGCACCATGTCCAGCATACACATCCACCTTTATCAGGTCCAGAATGAGGGGCGCGTTAATGAAGTAGGATGTCAGGTACGATCCCGCAAACAAGGCAGCAGAGATTTTTTGAGACTTGGAAGATCCGAGTACGCCCAACACCAGAATCGAAATCATGGTGAATGCGAAGACTGCAGGGTAGCCGACGGAGGCGGCTGTGCCGACCTCCGGATAGCTAACGACCAAAGAGAGTTGGATGAGGACGAGTAACCCGACGGCTACAATCAAATGTTGTACCGCCGAGTTCTTTAGCAGTATGTAGGCCGCGAGAACAAGAGTCATAAATGCCAAGAAATAGCTCGCTGTCACGGTGAAAGGAGCTAGAAAGGAAACTACGGTGGCAAACTGAGGTGTTGCCACGGTCTTGGGGAGCGGGAGCCCGATATTGAAGAGGAGCCTTGAGACTACGAACTCGACCATGCTCACTGTTACTAGCGCCACTACTGGAAGATCTAACAGCGGGCTTCTTCGAAGCTGCAAATCAGGGGCCTACTGGACAGTCTTTTACAACACACTCTGTCATAGGACAAACGAAGTCCACATGGTGACTCAGCTTAGGAAGTAGATCTTCACGTAGCTCAATCTTCACATTCATCATTTCACATTCGGCGAGAACAAAGCGAGCGACCATTCCAGCTAGCGCACGGTAATACGGCAGGTTAGCTGTCTCCCGGAGAAGTCGGCAAAGAGAGGGAGCCCATCTTGTTAGGTGATCAACTAAGAAATTCCGCTCCGCATCCCTACAGGTATCCGCTCTTTCCGCCCAATTGTTGAATGCCGCGTAGGCTTCTTTCGTAAGTAGAACGTACATGAATTCGAGTTCAGTCCCGATGTGATCCACCCTTTCCTTAAGTTGATCAGAGGGAGTCAGGCCGAAAGCTCGATAGAAGCCAGCAATGTCAGCCAGCTCCTTCGTCTTAGCGAAGATGTGCTCAGTTCCATACTCAGTTTCGTATGGTGGCGCTACAATAGGATTACCGTGGGTGAAGACTCTACTATACTCGGCTTCAAACTCTGAATCAGCAATGGGTTGCCGTGCCTCGTGTATTGCCTTGTGGATCACAGCCACTTCGGAAGTCAAACCGTAGGACCTGGGGAGATGCCTTACAGCGTCCATCAGACCCTGAATGAAAGAGCCATTTCGCAGCGACGTCAGCAGTTTTTGATTTGGATAGAGGAAGCCAGTTGAAAGCAGCCGATATAGCTCTGCTCTCGCAATCAGCAGGTGCAGAGACTTGTTCATTGTTTAGCCCTTGTCTTCCTTCTCCAGTCATGCGCAACGGCGAGCAGGATAGCGACGCTCAATACAAAGGCTCCGCCGACACCGGCGACCTGCCAAAGAGACCTTGAGACGAGAATTCCTTCCTCAGGAAAAACACTTTCCACTTGTAACGTATGCCAATTTGAGATGGACTTTCTTCCATCGACTTCACTGTTCTCTCCATTCCAAACGGCGAAAGCCACGAATCTTGTTTGCCCTGGACGAAGTTGGACATCACTACCGTCAGAGGTGCTAAGTGGACGTGCGAAGCTTACCCGCCACCTTCCGTCTTTCCAAACTCCTTTTCCAATCACGTCTTGATGGGTCTGGTGAGTGAGCGATCCGAATCCTTCAGCGATTAGGTCCTCGACGGGTGTCACTTTGAACGGATTTGACAGAGGATTGTTGGCAGCCCAGCCTGCGACGAAGTTCACGCTGAAATTGGTTAGGGGTGGTATGGTATTGGGTTGAGTAGTATTAGCAAAGGGATAGTAATCTACCTGAACGTTTGGATACGCATGCTCTAGGTCTTGGAAGCCTGTGTCGATATCTTGTTGCCAATCTCCCTTCCAATGCCAGACGTTAACAGGCTTTCCCGCCTCACCCATCCCTAGGAAAGGTGGTTTTGTTTCGTTCAGAATTGGAAACATTATGGCAACAGCGTCTCTAAACGCTTCAGTGCGTGAAGTATTCACATTTCTTGTGGCATCACTCCACTCTATGCGGAAAGCGATCCATGTACCATTGTTAGCTGAATTAACAGTCAATTGTTTGATAGGGACACCGAGAAGCATCGGTGTAGTGATATTTTGGCCGGCGACTGGGAATTGTATAGACGGCAAAGTAGTCCAGAACTCTGATTCAGGATCCGAGATTGGCAGGGGCCCCCTAACGGCTTTGGAAAATAGAACAGTCTCCTGAGGGAAGACGGTAGGAGTATTGAGTGTCGTAATAGCAAAGGCAAGAAGGAGGGCCAGACCGATCACATACATCTCAGTGGAATATTTCTTCAAACTATTCCACCATCACGTCGTGTTGAAGTGTTGTGGCGGTCTTACTATCACTGGGTCTTCTATAGGAACTCGAATGATTTCATGACCGTTCTTGTCGTAGGCTATAGCGTCCGTATCTGTGACTCTGAATCTTTCGATGATCTTTTGTGTCACACCGAAAAGTTGTAGCAGTCCAAGAAGCTCGTGGTCAGGATGAGTATATTTCTCGATGGCAGCTTCTACTCCAGGACCAAACATCTGTTTCAGGTATTCTCTAGGTCCCCAGCGGGGGGGAATGTAGTAGACATTCGGTTCCAAACCAAGTTGAGGATAAAGAGGTAACGCCACCTTTGCCAAGTGAACGAGATAATCGATTGGGGAATCTGGAATGGCTTCTTCACGCGGCTTTATCCAGCCCTGAAGCCGAATCTTCCCTACGCATGCTGCTATGCACCTAGTCACTAGGCCCTGCTCAATCCTTGGATAGCAAGCGATGCACTTCTCGCTAATCCTTGTGGCAGGGTTGTACATCGGCCTCTTGTAGGGGCATGCTTCAACACATTTCCGATAACCTCTACACCTCTCTTGATCGATGAGTACTACGCCATCTTCAGGACGCTTGTAGATCGCCTTCCGTGGACAGGCTGCTAAGCATGCCGGGTATGTGCAGTGATTGCAAATTCTCTGAAGGTAGAAGAAGAAGGTCTGATGCACAGGAAGTTCTGACCAGCCCTGCGTCTTACCACCATCGATCTGAGGATAGGGCGTTGGGGTCTCTTCGAAGATGTTAGGATGTCTCCATTCATCATCTGGAGGAAGGTAGCCTAGGACCATTGCTCCTTGCGGAGCATCTTCAAAGATTGTCTTTCCGACATACGTTCCATTCTCCCATCTTTGAGGGCCTAACTTGGAGAGGGTCTTGACGTCCCAAGCTTGTGGATATCCTCCATAGGGCTTTGTTTCAACGTTATTCCACCACATATGCTCCTGCCCCTTGTTGAAGGTCCATGTGCTCTTGCAAGCCATGGTGCAGGTTTGACAATTGATGCAACGGTTGATGTTGAAGACGGCTCCAAACTGCCGCTTAGGTCTCACACCGTCGTAGGGGTACTGCATTTCCCTACTAATCTGCCAGTTGTAGACTTTCGGCACGATCTCTTCACGCTACCTCTATGAATTCGCCTTTGAGGTATGACTTCATGGCGTCATTCTCGTCTGTGGGTGAGTAGCCGGATTTCCCGGGCTTCCAGTTTCCGGCCTCAGCCTTAGTGATCTTCACAAGCGTTTCCTTCGGGCAAGTTGATGGGGAATGAACGGGGGATTCGTATCCCTCACCTATTTCCTGTCCTACTACATCCTTCCTCGCTAGACTGTCTGTCATCTGAGTAGGCTTGATGTAGATCCTTGTGGTGCTTTGATGGGAACCATAGGGATAGCTTGCCTGATACCCAAACTCTGTGAATGCGAGTCCATCGGGTCTTGTTTCGTGTGCTCGAACTGATAGAGGTGTAGCACCCCAAGGCGCATGTTTGATAGTTGCTGTTCCCGGTCTCATCCTAGGGCTGTACTTGGCACGTGTCATTAACCTAGCTACTTTGTAGAATGGATCGTTCGGATTGGCACCCTCGTATGGCCTATCTGCAGGATCGGCATCAACATAGACGTAGTCGCCGTCCTCGATTCCGAGAGCCTTAGCATCTTCCGGATTCATCTCAATCTCGGCTATTCCGACACCAGGCATTCTCTTGTCTGTTCGATGCGGGTCGCCGAAGCTGTTGTTCCAAATCATGTTCCAATCAGCCACGGCCCATGACGAATGCACGTAGTGCCTGGATTTAGGGGTCAGTAGGATTATTCGGTAACCCTGTTTCCACAACGGGTTCTCCGTTCTCTTCGCCTCCTCCCATGTCATTCTAATGTTTCTTGCCTGTTTTTCGTCAGGAGTGTTGGCGGTGAGTGGGATGTCTCTTCTTTCAGGTCTGATGGCGTCATGAGGAGGAGCCACTATTACGTTGGGAAGATAGGGCGTCGATTCTATCGGCTCTCTGTGGACGATGAGGTTCTCGCCTTCTCGAATGAATTCGTCGTTCTCCTTGTAATTCTCTACCCTGCCAGTCATCGTGTAGAATGGAACACTTTCGTTAACTTGCTCCCACGCGGGAATTCGAGGATAAGTTCTGAAAAGCATTAATCGGGCTCTTTCAGACTTCAGCATGTCCTCCACACTGTAGCCTCGCAGAGTCGTAGAGGCATCGATAACTCGCTGAATGTAGATTTCCGGTCTGCCTTCAAGAATGAATTTCCAGTAGTTCTGGTACCGTTCATCGCCTGTCAAATTGCTCATCGCCTTTGCCACCCCGGCAAACACTTCAGAGTCCATCTTTGTGTCGTAAACAGGTGGAATACCACCCTTCCACACCTCGACAAATGGATTACCGCATGAAGCTGTAATCTCTGGCATCGTCATTTCAAGCCAGCTATGTACGGGGAACACAATGTCAGCGAATTCAGCGGTTAAGGTGTATTCCCAGTCGTTGACAGCTATGAACTCGAGCATCGGATCTCTATTAACAACTACGTTGTACAACCATTTGCTGTTATTCAGGAAGTTCTGGTTTGCATGCCATCTGACCTTTGTGGGAGTTGGTGTGTGAGTTTTACCTGTAAGTTTCTCCATCCACTTCATCTCGGTTCCAGGTAGTCCCCATCCGTAAACCCAGTAGACTGGATTCTCGTCTTCAGTGAGTTTCTTCCTTTTCACCTGCGTCCCATCAACATTTGGATCTAGAGTTGGTTCGAAAGGATTCTCGGCGAAATATGCTCCTATTCCGTCGATGACATTGAGTTTATAGTTCCCGGCCCAAGTGCCGCAGTTCGCACCTGGTTTTCCAAGGTTGCCTGTGAGTGAAAGCACTAGGAAAAAGGCTCTCGACTTTAGGTCGTTGTGGTAATAGTGGTTTACACCTTCCCCGCTGTGAATACAGGCTGGTTTGATTGTCCCAAGATCTCTAGCGAGGCGAAGTATGAGTTCCTTGGGAGTTGTGGTGATTTCCTCCACTAGTTCAGGTGTGTAGTAGCTGTAAAGCTCCTTCATCAACTGAAATTGTGGTTTGACTTTGATCTCGGTTCCTTCCACAGTCTTAACGGTGAACTCTCCTTCTAGGGCAGCATCTACTCCGCTAGAAGAGAATACCTCGCCGACGTCATCTCTGGTGACAATCTCCGGCTTACCGGATTTCTGGTTCCATATAACGAAGTCTCCCCATTTCTCTCGAAGCTCCTTAGGTATCTTCTGTACTTTGGCAGAATAGCCTGTCAGTTCCCTTGGTTTGTATTCGGGTATGATGTCACTGGTCCTCAGATACTTGAGGGTGTCCATGCGGACAAGGAGAGGTGCGTCGGTGAATCTTCGCAGGAAATCGACATCGTACAGTTTCTCACTTATGATGACGTTAGCTATGCCCAAGAAGAGAGCAACGTCACTTCCCGGCCTTACGGGAACCCAGTAGTCGGCTTTGGATGCGGTGGGATTATAGTCCGGAGTTACTACAACAATCTTTCCACCCCTCTCTATTGCCTCCACGATCCAGTGTACATCAGGCATCTTGTTCTCAATCATATTCTTACCGACGTGCACGATGAGTTTGGAATGCCGCTGATCGTTTAGTTCAGGATCAAATGTCTGGATGCCGGTGGCCATGGCGTGCCCAGGGTCGAGGTCACCGTACCAATCATATTCCGACCAGATTCTGGTGCCTTTTTTCCCATCAAACAATCCGAGCATGTTGGCGAAGCGGTCTGCCGATCCATGCTTGCTAACTGGTCCACATAGTTCGATGGCGGGGGAGAGTTTGATAGTTTGTGCCCCGCTTCCTTCCATCGCTTCAATCATTCGTCGGTGGTATCCCTGAGCTCCTAGTCGCTTCGCACCTTCTTCGCCACCATAGGTGTCCATTATGTGAAGGAGAACTCCTGCTGTCAGTTCAAACGCTTCATTCCATGTGATCTTAGCCCAGTCTCCGAAGCCTCTAGTGAAGTATTTCTCTCTGTTCTCAGGCTTGGTTGGGTCTGGAAAACCGGCTTCGATCCATTCTTTCCACGCCTTTCTTACCATGGGATACTTGAGTCTATGTGGACCGTAGAGCCTCCTCATGATGGTGTATCCCTTCAGGCATCCTCTAGGATTCCATGTTGCAGGTGCCTTGTTCCCGTAGAGATCTGTTACTTCTTCGTAGTTGTAGGCCTGTTCAACCCTGGCGACGATGCCGTTTCTCACATATGCTCTTAGTCTGCAGTTGTGCGTGTCGTTTGGTACACAGTTGAAAGTAAAAGAGGAGTCGAATCTGTACTGATTTCTGTAAATTTCCTCCCAGTTTCGATTAGGATAGAACTCAAGTGGGTTTTTCACGTTTACGGGCTGCAAATAATTCAGTGCAAAACTGGCCCAATCAAGCTGAGAGGCGAGAGCAGCCCCTGCAGCGGCGGTAGCCGTTACTTTGACGAATCTTCTCCTAGAGACTTTGTTCAACCGACCACCTCTGGACCGGCTATTATGATGCAGGACCGAAGCAACGCGAGGGTCTGACCTAGTCGTCGCCGCCTCGTAGCGGACATAACTGATTGCTAGAAGGGTGGAAGTTAGGTTAACGATTATCCCTAACGTTTTAGGGATATACAGAGGTTGCTAAGATATTGACTGCTTCATTTGATGCCAGGTGACATTTTTATCATAAAACGAACTTGATCTATTCCCGACGGAGACAGCTGGACTTCAAGCATGGTGGCGATGCCGCTGAGTTCTCTTCCTTGTGCATCTTCACATTCGAATTCAACAACATCACCAGCACTATGAGCTGAAAGGACGCGTTTAGCATACTCTATCTCCATTTGGTTGACAGCGTCTTCCGCTGAAACGAATTCTCCCTCGATGACAACCTCCTCCCTTGTAATTCTGATGACCTTTACAAATCTGTCATCCAGGTGGACGCCATCGAAGGTCGCATGCATGAAGCTTTACTGGCGAGTGCCTTCCTTCCCAGGAACGCCTTTAACGTTAACGTCAATCCCGAACATCTTAGGGACTAACGATTAACCTAACTCCTCTTTTCATTAACCAGAATGAATGAAGCAGCCCTAGATCGTACGGGACCCCTTAGACATGAGCACCAACTCATTAACCATCAACTGAACCAGCTGATTGAACAGATAAGCAACCTGCCTAAAGGGAAAGCGACTTCGGTAGCTGAGGTCAGAAAGTCGATTTTGACTTTGGGGCCTATGTTGAAGTCACACTTTGATAATGAAGAAAAAGGACTCTATGAGTCGTTAGAAGCATCCTTAGGTAAGGACAGCCCAACCGAGGGCCTGGTGGGCGAGCACAGGGCAATATACCGAGAGTTCAAGCAACTTGTCGATATACTAGCCAAGTATGAAGACGAACCTACTTTCCTTCGTCATTTGAAGACCAGCGTAAATTTACTTCAGAAGATGATGAATGAGCATATTGAGAAAGAGGAGAAAGTCGTCTTCTGGATCGCTCAAGTGAAGCTTTAGAAAATCCGGAAGCTGCACTAAGTAGAAGACAGTTCATTGTAGTAGGCTGATTTCCAAAATTGAGAATAGACTATCTACTTTATGAAGCCAGATATATCCTATCGTGCAGATGCTAGAAGCTGTTCTAGAAGGCCAGGCGCCTCATGCGTGGCTCAAGGCTGTCATGAGTAAGTATCCAGCAACTGTGAAGATCCTAGATTCCAAGGGGCTCTCGCAAAAGGATTCAGTCCAGCATCTTTTCGAGATTTTCGTTAAGCCTGAGTTCGCTGATCAGCTTCTGGCGGAAATCGATCAGGACACAGATGTTTTTGATGTTGAGACAATAAAATCGAAGACGGGGATAATTTATGGATCCATCAAGACTCGGAGGTGTACTGTTTGTAGGAAGATAGCTAACTCGAACTGCTTCCTCTCATCCGTCACCACCAACTCTAAAGGATTAGCGGAGTGGACGGTTCTCGGTAACCACGATTCTTTTAGGGAATTGCTGACCTCGTTGGAGAGAAAAGGAATCCCTGTTGAAGTAAAGCGAAGAACGAACTTGGAAAACAGGAGATTGTTAACCAGTAGGCAGGAGCAAATTCTGTATATGGCGTTCGACAGAGGTTATTTCGATTTTCCCAAGAAGACAGATCTTGAGGAACTTGCAGACCAAGCAGGTGTTAAGCCATCAACTCTAACGGAGATTCTGAGGAGAGGACAGAGGAAGGTCCTTGAAGAGTATTTTGGTAGACGGGTATCGGCTCATCTGGAAGAAAAGATAGGTCACGCCCCGAGCAAATAGCCTATGTACCCCTCAAACTACAACTAATCCCTAGGTGTCAGTTCCCGTGGTCAACAATCAGTCTGCAGACAGACAGGCCTTGAGGCCGCCTCCTACGCGCAGGTACGCGTTGGCCGCTATTTTTGGGGCAATCGTTTTTACATCAAAAGTCTTCGCACCGACTCCCTTCAAGGACTCCGTGGTGGTAATCCAAGCGCTACTACTTGGCTTGGGAGCGCTACTCGCCATTCCCCTCGGAGGAACTCTTGTTGCTACGGTAGGTGGTTTGCTCACAGCGATCTGGAGTCCACAGCTTGCAGTATTCACGATCCTATTCGCAACTGGATACGGCTTGCTCATCGATGGCTTGATTTGGATGTTCAAGGCTAGAAAAACTCGTACAGAAATCAACACTCAGCGATTTACACTTGCGATTACGCTGAGTACCGCGATAATAGGTCTAACCGCATACGCAACTACCATTGCTCTGGGGTTGCTTCCGCGAAATCCGACTGCTGAAGTGTTAATCTTAGTGGGCGGTATTCTGACTGGACTGGTTGGGGGCTATCTGGGCGTTATCGTTTGGCGACGGGCAGGAAGATACCTAGTTCGATAGATTCCAGACCTACATCAAGTAAATATCGAAGCAAAACCACCAACACACCGTCAAGCCTACTGTGGATTAGACTGACCTATTCAGGTAATGCGGAAAAAAATTATTTTGATTTTTTAAAATTTTTTCAGC
>JAHFOH010000018.1:10883-14610 GCA_023266955.1 Nitrososphaerota archaeon | reverse complement strand
TTCTTTTCGACATGGGCTCTGCAGTCGAGGTGAGTCATCCTATGGCAAGTCAATTCCTTCTGAGAGATATATCCAACATCAACAACTTCTTCTCAAAACACGGAGTGAAGGTGCGACCTCTTGAGGAGGTTATTAGTGAGGTGACAGACGGTGAGCTTTGAGCAGACTGTAAGGGTATCTTTGGATAGGGTTGGCGTCTTGGTTGGAAAGAATGGGTCCGTAAAGAATGAGATTGAGAATAGCTGTGGCGTCAGCCTCGCAATCGAGAGCAGTACTGGAGAAGTAACGATAAGGTCCAAGGGTGACCCCGCTGAGACAAAGCCGTTTAAAGCTGTGGATGTTGTCAATGCCATTGGTAGAGGTTTTTCACCGGAAAGAGCCTTCAGACTCTTTGATGAAGATGCGGTTTTGAACGTAATGGATCTTCGACTTTACGCGGGAAAATCAGAGAGTGCGATGACAAGGATCAAGGGAAGAATAATAGGGCTGGGAGGAAAATCCAGGAAGCTTATTGAGCAATTGAGTGGTACATATATTTCCGTCTACGGTCATAGCGTAGGGATCCTCGGAACAGTTAGTGAAGTTAAATTGGCCACCGATGCTATAGACCGCCTGGCGTCTGGAAGTACTCACAGGACCGTTTTTCAGATGCTCGAGAGGACGAGGACTAAGGCTAAGCTCGGCCGTATGATGCTTTGGGAGAAGGGACCAATTGGCGAATAGGCAGGTAGCCTTCGCAGAAATTTCGCCAAGCGAATTTTTCTATAGGAACCGTGATCTTGCCGGTTTCAGCAACCCAGCTCGAGCTCTCTACTCAGCTGTCAGAGAATTGGTCGAAAACTCACTTGATGCTTGCGAACTCTTCAAAATTTTGCCTGAAGTAACTGTCACCGTATCTGGACTTGATCGAGATTCGGAGGAGCCTGATCCGAAGCCATATGTCGTCACGGTTCGTGATAACGGTCCCGGAATCGATCCGCGATATGTGCCGAACGCCTTTGGAAGAGTGTTCTTCGGAAGCAAGTTTCTGCTCAGGCAATCTAGGGGGATGTTTGGCATGGGTGGGACGATGGCCATACTATACGGACAGATAACGACTACAAAGCCTGTTACTGTCGTGACGAGCTTCGACGGTAATACCACCTACACATTTGACTTGATGATTGACATACAAGCGAATAGGCCGATCGTGCTTAGGAGGGAATCTCAACATGGTGATGGCTCGACGGGTACGTCGGTAAAACTCACGCTTGAAGGGGACTACTTCAGGGCGGCTCAAAAAATCCAAGATTACTTCAAGCAATGCGCTATGGTAACTCCCTACGCAAAACTCACGCATGTTGACCCTCAAGGAAGAAAGTTCCCGTTTGAAAGGGGTACCTCCGCGATGCCAAATCCCCCAGAAGAAACTCTTCCTCATCCATATGGGATCGACGTTGAGGCATTCAGGAGACTGGTCAAACAGTCGACGCAAACCTCTCTCGTAAAATTCATGTCGAGTAGCTTTCACAGAGTCGGCCCCAAAATCGCTTCACAATTCCTGCAATTTGCTGGCTCTGATCCGAACAAGAATCCTGGTGAACTAACAAGCGAAGAGACAGTGCGTTTGGTTGAAGCTATTCACAGATTCGATGGTTTTTTGCAGCCGGATGCTAGCTGCCTATCCCCCTTAGGATCTGAGATCCTTGATGCCGGAATAAGGAAGGAACTTCAGCCAGAGTTTGCGGCGACATCGATACGCCCGCCCTCGGCGTATTCAGGATATCCGTTCATAGTTGAGGTGGGTCTAGCTTATGGAGGCAGAGTCCTCTCTCCCGGGGTTAAGCTGTTCAGATTTGCCAACAGAATTCCATTACTCTACGATGAAGCCAGTGATGTTTCATGGAGGGTGATCAGTGAAGAGATTGATTGGAAGAGATATCGTATTCCACCAGAGGCCCCTCTTGGAATAATTACGCATGTATGCTCCACTAAGATTCCCTACAAGACTGTGGGGAAAGAGTACCTTGCAGACCGACCGGAGTTGGAGAGGGAACTCAAGAACGCTGTTAGAGACGTATTGAGGCAACTAAGCGGATATCTGAAAAAGAAAGGGTCAATGGAGATGGTCAAGAGGAAGCTGAATATTTACGGGAAATATCTTCCACTGATAGCAAGGTTTTCTACAAACCTAGCCAAGGCAAAAAGACCTCCACGGTACGGGAAACTGTTAGGAAAGAGGGATTCTCCGCGTGAAGAACAGAGAAGGATTGAAGAGTACAGCTAGTCTCAGAAGGAGAGAGGTTAAGCAACTTCTTCGACAGATGGGGCAGAGGGTATACACCGATCTAGACAACGCAGTTTTTCCCGAACTCGTTTTTCCAAGCAGATCAGTCAGGAATATTGTCTACGACGAAGGGCTGAAGCAGTACATTCTCGGTAGCTCGTCGATCCGAAGGTCCTCACAGAACATTAAACACATCAGGCCATTCTCGCAGTTGGTCTGGCTAGCGTACTTTGTCAACAAACTAGTGGCGGAGGGTAAGACTTCGACACTCAGGGACGTCTTTTACTCTTCCCAAGCTTACAATGTTGAATTTGTCGACCAAGACGAATCTGATGAAATAATTACGGACCTAGAGGAAGTGCTGTCGAAGGCTCGCGAGGACTTCAGCGTCTACCCCGAGGAGAGAAGTGCAATCTTCGGAGACCTTACGATCGAGTACACCGTGCCTGGGTACGAGGGAAAGAAACTTAACCTCTCGTCACATCCCGACGGCTATCTTATAGGTCCCAGCCTTAGCACCGCTGAATTTGTTGATACCTCAGCCGAGATGGTGCTTGCCGTTGAGAAAGGCGGTATATTCACGAGATTCGTGGAGGAGAAGGTTCACAAGAAGTTCAAAGCCTTGGTAATCGATACCGCTGGACAGCCCCCTCGGTCAACAAGATACATGCTAAAACGTCTTCATCAGGAACTGGGTTTACCCGTCTACATTGTGACAGACGGGGACGTATACGGTGAGCACATTGCGATGGTGATAATCTCGGGTTCAGCGAACGCTGCGCATCTTAGAGAACTCACGGTTTCCTCTGCCAAATGGGTGGGGGTTTGGGCGTCCGATGTGGTGAAGTACAAGCTACCGAGCAATCCTATGACGGAGGCTGATATTAAACGCGCACAGGAGCTGAAGAAGGATCCGAGATATACAGGAGGGATATGGCAGAGAGAGCTGGACCTCTTCCTCAAGATTAGGAGGAAGAGTGAACTTGAGGCATTTTCAAAATACGGATTGACACATATCACGGACAAATACCTGCCTGAAAAGCTCCGAGAAGCAAAGGGAATGTAGAAAAACTGTTAAAGCCCCAACCACTGTAGGTCGCTGAATTTGTCGGCGCCCAAGACAGCTGAGGCAAGGTTGAATGTCTTCATCAGACTTCTCGGTCTTGTATTTCTGGCATTAGGAGGGGCGGTAGCATACTACACGGCCACGACAAACCTGACTCCTCAAATACCGCCGATCTTTTACATTATTTCACTGCTGATGGTAGCTTCAGGAGTTCTTGTTCTGGCCGCGAAACTAGAGTAGAGCCTCTATGCAGTTTGGTTTGATCTAGATGAGGAGTTCTTGCAGGTGTTAGGGACGCAAGTGTTCCGTAGGCTTAGCTTGTAAAGCAGAAAAAGGAAGGGATTGGTGCTCCTCTACTTCCACGCCCAAGCCCTTACGTGATCGTTGCCGTTCTC
>JAHFOH010000018.1:0-10783 GCA_023266955.1 Nitrososphaerota archaeon | reverse complement strand
GCAGCTTTCGACATAGATTCGAAGAAGATAGGGTTGGAGCTGGCTGATGCTGCATTCAGGCAGCCGAACGTCGCTCAAAAGTATTGGGCGCTAGAACCTCCCGGAATCAACGTTCGGGAAGGTGTGTTGAAGGATGGTCTATCGTCACAGCTCCGCAGCATGATAGATGCGCGAAGCGGAACCACTGAAAAAGTCTCTTCAGCTTTGAAAGAGACTGAGACTGACATCGTAGTCAGCCTGATATCTTCAGGTTTGGATGGCTCTTCCAGAGGGTATGCTGAAGCAGCTCTTAATGCCGGCTGCTCATTCGTTAACGCAACTCCATCAGCCATCGCTTCCGACTCCGAGTTGGAAGCAAGGTTCCGCAGTTCCAAATTGGTCGTAGCTGGAGACGACCTTATGAGCCAATTTGGTGGAACAGCCTTTCACAAGGGGATCCTTGATTTCATCCATTCACGAGGCATCACGGTTCTCAGAAGCTATCAGCTTGATGTGGGAGGGGGAACAGAGACCCTGAACACGTTAGATGAGGATATCCGAGGCCTGAAGAGGGGTATGAAGACGGCATCGATCGCCGTTGAAGTTCCTTATCAGATCGAGACCGTCGCGGGAACCACTGATTATGTGGATTATATGCTAAATAACAGGACAAGTTACTTCTGGATCGAAGGGAGGGGTTTCTTGGGATCCGAAGTTAGAATAGACATCTATCTTAAGACGAGTGACGGACCGAATGCAGGAAATGTGCTCTTTGATGTCATAAGGGCGGTACAGTCTGCCAAGGATAAGGAGGAATATGGTGCTGTTCCAGAAATCTGCGGTTACGGATTCAAAAAGTCTCCAAATGCCTCAAAACTTGGTGAGGCTCAGACGGGTTTTGCCACCAATTTTCTAAGGGTCGTATAAGGCTAAGGTGGGTAAAGATGGAAATGGTTGTTAACGAAGCCGAAGAAGAGGTGTTAGGGCTGCCGCTGCAGAAACTGTTCCGTAGAAGCAGTCGTCTTACGAACCCGTATGACCCAAGAGCCGTTACCATTCTCCAAGACAGCGAACTCGAGGTTTCTCCTTCGAAGAGCAGCTGGAATTGTTTCAAGGGCTGAAGACTGGTCCGTTGTGATGACTTCCAGTAGCTGTCCACCGTTGAGCATCTTCAAAACTTGAACGGTCTCGTAACTTGTGAAGGGACAAATTAGGCCGCTAATGTCCAGTTTCATGTCAGGCTTTTTGCTTACTAGATCATCGGGTCCTTGGTTGAGGATTAGCTTCGAGTTTTCCATTTCGACATCGCGTGGTTTAGATGTTCTAGAGTTCAGATGAAAAGGACTAACCCACCTTTCGAAGCTGCTTGCATGGCTCTTGAGAGGAATGCCTCCATATCCTCGATGGCAATTCCGTTCTCCACCACTTCCGGGGTAACTCCGGCCTGCCTTAGAAAGTCTTTGGATGGACCGCAAGCGGAAATCTCCACTCCGGCCTTTAATGCGTCGTTGATGAATCTAGAAAGAGGGGGCGCGCCTGGAAGGGATATTTTGTCTGCTCCGCCCTTACTCACAAAGTCCCAAGTTGTTCCCGGCCCTCGACCTAACAGACAGGTAGCAATGGTCACTCTCTTTGCCCCTCCCTGCTTAGCGCCTATGGCAAGGAACAAGGCAGCATAAACTCTAACTGGATCAGCCGATGCGAGTACAAGGTGAACTTCTTGCTCAGTCATAGCGAAGCTATGACATACGTCATAGTGTCGGCTTATTTATCTTTCGTTTCCGATTCTTCTATCTTTTCCTGATTAGAAATCGGAGTAGACCATTCTCATTGGTTATTCCAATTAGTTCATGTCCATTTCGTCTCACCCAAGAAGTAATATCGTTTTCAGCTTGAGGATCTGTTGCTAACACTTCTACGACCTCGTCCGCTTTAATTCGGCTAATGGCCTGCTTGGTCTTGAATACTGGAAGAGGGCAGAGCATTCCTTTTGTGTCCACGATTTCAACAGGTTTGAGATAAGCAGGCTTGTCCTCAAAAGTCAAGATAACCTTCCTCCTCTAGTCAGTTTTTTGACGTCAAATATTTCCTTCAACTTTTGCTTGGTCAAAATCTCTTCGTCCTGTATGACCTGTCTGATGGTCTTTCGTTCCTTCAGCGCCTTCTTCGCTACTCTTGCTGCTCTATCGTAACCTATGGAAGGCGCTATTGCGGTGATTAGAGCGAGGCTACTTTCAGCATACTCCCTGCATCGTCTGACGTTGGCAATGACGCCTCGGATACACTTCTCGGCTAAAACACTCGCAGCTGCAGCTTCGAGTTCTATGCTTTGGATGAGGTTGTAGGCTAAGACAGGCATCATGGTGTTGAGTTCAAGTTGACCTAATTGTCCAGCGATCGTGATGGTTACATCATTGCCGAATATTTGCGCCGCGACCATATTCACTGCCTCAGGAATAACAGGGTTCACCTTGCCCGGCATAATGCTGGAGCCCGGTTGAACGGCTGGGAGATCAATTTCACCTAATCCCGTGAATGGTCCTGAGGAGAGAAGCCTGAGGTCGTTGGCTATCTTCATTAGACTGACAGCCACTGTTCTTACTGCGCCACTCGCTTCTACAGCCGCATCCTGGCTCTGAAGCGCCTCGAAAGTGTTACGAGCCTTCTTGAAACTCAGTTTTGTGATTCCATTGATATGCTTAAGAGCGATGTCAGCGAATTTGGGATGTGCGTTTAGGCCAGTACCTACGGCGGTGCCTCCGAGAGCCACTTCTGATAGCGAGTCTCTGACATTCTCTAGCCTTCTTATCCCGTTAGCTATCATTGTTGCATAACCACTGAATTCCTGTCCCAATGTAATGGGTACAGCGTCCTGTAGATGTGTTCTCGCCGCTTTGACGATATACCTGAATTTCCTTGCTTTCCCGTTGAGCGCCTTTTCCAGGGATCGTAAGGCCGGTATGAGTTGAGCTTCTATGGCCTCCAGGGCTGATATGTGGATTGCAGTTGGGAACACGTCGTTACTGGATTGACACATGTTAACGTGATCGTTAGGATGGACGAGACTTTTGTCCCCTCTTTCCCCACCGAGAATCTCTATGGCTCTGTTCGCTATGACTTCATTTGCATTCATATTGGTTGATGTTCCTGAGCCTGTTTGAAAGACATCAACTGGGAAATGGTTGTCAAGCTTTCCCTCAATGACTTCTTGCGCGGCCGTTACTATTGCTTCCCCCTTCTTTCGGTCAAGTAGACCAAGCTCCATATTCGCCTTTGCTGCGGCAAGCTTGATGATTCCTAAGGCTCTGATGAAGCGACGCTGAAACCTGATACCAGAGATAGGGAAGTTATCTAACGCCCTCTTAGTTTGGGATCCGTAGTATGCATCCGTAGGAATTTGCACTTCACCCATAGGATCTCTCTCAATTCTGAATTGACCTACCGACTTCACTGCTGAAGCTCTCTTTGAGGATGGCAAAATCGAAGCAAGTTTGCTCAGCGGCTGTTTTAGAGATATACCTTTCTGGCTCTCCTGAAAGCCGAGGTGTCTGGTTGCTTACAAAGAATATTGGACTCGAACCCTTCAGACCGGTGCTTCAGTGCCGAGTTGAAGCGTTCAACAACTCTTACCTTCCTTTATGTACCCATCTATCTAGACCAATAAAAACAGGCGCACGAGCACTAACAAGAATAAGAGTTTACCAAAGCTCGAAACGCTTCCAAGCTGCTGACGAACCAAAACCTAATAAGCGGTTTTAGCGACGCACGCGTTTAATTTCTTTTGGCGCTGCCTATGTTCCGGCATATTCCACTAGAGGTGTTCTGCTCGCCTAAAGAGAGAAAGACTGCTCGCCCTCTGATGGACTTTTGCAGCCCCACAAGGGGTTGAAAGCGTTGGCTAACGGCTACAAGTATGTGCTAACAGCGGATCGCTCCCAAATGTCAAACTACAGATGGAACTTCCTCTGGGGGTTCCTCTCCTCAGGCCCCGTTAAGGCAGCGCCAGAGCCAATCTACAGCTTAATCTGCCCCACCAAGGATACGTACGATCCTGAAACGGGAGAAATGGTGGCGGCTCCCCTCGGATTGAGAAGGGTTCAAGCCGCACTGGAGCAGGTCGATGGAAAACAAAACATGCGTGCCCAACACCCGTTTATGATTGAGGAAGCGATTGGAGATGAAACCGAGGTAGTTGCCCTCAGTGAAATGAGTCCCCTGGGTTTAGGTCCAGTGGACACGGCTCTAAGTTGGTATAACACAACATGGAACAGGATGTGGTTTACAAAATTGACTGAAAGATTGAAGAAACTGAAACGAAAGTATGGATTCAAATTACTCGTTGGAGGAGCAGGTTCGTGGCAACTGCTTGACTTTAGCAAGGACTACATGCTTGCTGGCGGCGATATTGATCCGCTTAAGAGAGAAAAATACGGTGTCGACCATGTTGTTCTAGGCGAATGTGACAAAGCCGCGCCGGAGATTTTCGAGAAGATCTCCAACGGCTCTGCCCCGGATGTAATCAGGGTATTTACAAACAGTATTTTGGAGATGTCTGAGATTCCTGAGATCACTGGGCCAACCCTTACTGGCATAGTGGAGTGCATGCGTGGCTGCGGAAGGGGCTGTGACTTCTGCGCTCCCAACCTGAGGAAGAAGAGAGATTTCCCTCCTGAGAGAGTCGCTAGAGAGGCAGGAGTCAACATATCTCACGGCTATACTGGGGTTTGGCTTCAGAGTGAAGAGTTAACCCTGTACGGCTGTGAGAACTCAGATAAGTGGCCAAATGAGGATGCAATAGCGGAACTGTTTACAACCCTTAAACAGGCTGGAGCAGACATCATAGGAGCAACTCATTGGACTTTTGCCGGCGTCAGGGCTGCGCCTAATCTCATAGGAAAACTTTCAGAGATAAATCACATGGGGCCTTCTCATTGGATGGGAGTTCAGCCGGGGCTGGAATATGCTTCTCCGAGATTAGTAAAGAAGTTCATGCCTTACAAGGTTAAGCCGTTTTCTCCAGAAGAATATGCTGAAACCGTTAGAGAAGCACTAAAGATAATGAACCGCAGCTACTACTATCCCGCAAGCACCCTCATCGTCGGTCACCCTGGGGAGGAGACAGACGAAGTGCAGATGACAATAGACCTCATAAGACTTCTATCTGAAAAGGATCATGTGCACGGCATATTCGCCCCTCTCCTATACGTTGACTACAACAAACCTCAGCAGACGATGAACTTTGATAAAATGAATGAGAAACATTGGCAGCTTTACTATACCTGCTGGAGGCATAACATAAAGGAATTCCGACAGAAGATTTGGCTGGCCACCCAAGACTTCGGTCCCGTCGAGAAGCTAGTTTCAGCTTTCGGAACTTACACTATCGGCTGGTATCTTATCCGCTTTCTCAAGGACCAGTTCAAGAAGAGGTTCGGTTATGTTCCTAACTGGATGGATTGAAATCCAAATTGGCAGCGCCGTATACCTGATACCTTCTTAGTGAGCAAGAGGACATTCTTGAGCGTGTTCACGGTCTTGGAGCTGCTAGACTTCAGCTACGCTAGGGAGTAATCCTATTTGACAGAGTACGTTCTCGTATCCGACCCCTCCCTCTCCTACGATTATAGGGGATTCCCGCTACTCGACTTCTTGCCGTGCGCCCCAAGCAATCCCTTCACCCAGTTGTTTTTCCCTTTCCTCAGGGGCCCGGCACTACCTCACGATAACGGAAGGGCGATCCAGGCTCCCTATGCCCTAAGAAAAATCGAGGCTGCATTACTCCAGGATTACAATCCCGAGCAAGTGGTTGTGGCACACCCCGACTACGTTGATCAGTTCATCGATGAAAATACCAAGATCATCGGAGTGCACACTATGGATCCTGTCGGATTAGGGCCGGTAACGATGATGTACACTAACGGAAGATCAATAACATCCCTAGTGGAAAGAGAATTCGTAAATCAGGCCCGCTGGATTAACAGGGTAAGAAATCTCAAGGCGCCGAGGGCAAAGTTTGTAGTCGGAGGGCCCGGATCGTGGGAACTATGGTACACCCGTGACATCCTAGAATCTTTGGGAATCGACTACGTAGTTCAGGGTGAAATGGAAGATGTCGTCGTGGAGCTTCTCGATGACCTTTACCAAGGGTCACTCTCAAGCAACTTCATGTATGGCTTCCAGACCTTTGATGAAAACTTCTCCAAGACGTGGGAACCCGATCCTACAGGGAAATTTGTGACGAGGGCTCCGAGGACAAAGCAGTTTCCGAGTTTGAACGAAATTCCAGAAATAAGGGGCGCCAGCATGAAGGGACTGGTGGAGGTGATGAGGGGTTGCGGCATCGGCTGCGACTTCTGTGAGGTCACGCTTAGACCGACGAGATACTACCCGCCGGAGAAGGTGAAGAAAGAGATATTGGTCAACTTGAGGTTCGGCATCAAGAACGCGTGGCTACAGAGCGACGAGATCTTCATCTATGGGCATACGAAGAACTTCGAACCTAATGAAGAGGCTCTCGTGGAACTTTTCAGCACCGTCATGTCTGTGCCGGTAGGCCACACGAACCCCACTCATGGACGAATATCCATACCCGCTGGCTACCCTGGATTGATCCAGAAGCTCTCCCAGATAGTCGGCGCAGGGCCCAATAACTGGATTGGAATTCAGGCGGGAATCGAGAGTGCGAGTGATAGACTCGCCCAATTGCACATGCCGCTTAAGACGATGCCGTTAAAAATCGGACCGGATGGAACGTTCGCTGAAATAATAGCTGAAGGCACCACAAATCTGAACAAGTATTATTGGCGGCCTGCCTTTACCCTACAAATAGGGCAGGCGGGGGAGACAGCGGAGGACAACTGGGACACGGTTGGCTTGATTAATGATATGAGCAGAGCTGGCTTAGAATTCACTGCCACAGTTCTTTACAACGTTCCTCTAGGTCTCCTAAAGACTAGGCGAACGTTCAACTATAACATATACGAAAAATTTGATGAAGCCCAGATGGCGGTCATATATTCGTCGTTCCGGCATCTATTGAAAATGACTCAGAGAAGAGCGTTCTTCTCAGGGTCCGCAGATCCCTTCACAAAGTTGGCAATAGGCGCGGTTCTTCACGGAGGAGCAGCCTTTGTCCTGTACATATTGGAAAGAATGTTTGTGAAGAACGGTTTGGATCCGGAAAAGGTGAAGAGGTATTCTCTCAACCTCTTCGCTTCATGAAGCCATTAGATTGCAGGATCCAGGTTAGTGTAAGGATCATAGGACTAGTTCTCCGCTAGGCGGTGTGCTATTTCGAACGTCTAGGGCGAGGTCGCCGATGAAGCGGATTGGGATTGACGAATTCTACCGGTTAGCATGACGGTCGTGAGTGCCAGAATTAGAAGCGTAGATAAGATGAATATGCTTGCGTATTTGACAAAGAACGGAAAGCTTGCACCGGCGACGGCCATCAGCGTTCCGCCCCCGCAGCACGAGAAGGTGGCGAGCAGGCCTTGTCCCATACCCAAGATTCCAATGCTAGCATGAGGACTGCAGTTACATCTTGGAATTCGCGTACTGTAAAGCAGGAGCGCCGCGTTGATGCCAACCAAAACGGACGTCGCGGTTGTGAATAACGCGGCCGAAAAATTCATTGAAAATACTAAGTTGTTAGTTGGGACCCAAACAATCCACGGTACCGTGCCAATCGGTCCATTAAGATAGACCTGAAGATTAGGGACGGGTAATACGGTTGAAAGATCAGTGTCAACGTATGTCAGAATCCCAGTGAATACTATGTAGAAAATGGAATAGGCAGCTGCGACAGTCAGGGCTAGAAGCTTGTAATGGCTGAGACTCAGTACCCTCCTAATAGTACGCAATTGCGACAGCAGCCACGACCCTCCTGAGGGGCTACCGAGCTGAGCCAAGAGCGAAAATTCTGAGCGATACACATTGACTTATTCGTTTCAAATACTGATGAGCATAAGCCAACAGCTGAGTATGTAGTTAGAGAATCATTAACGCTTTTTCGTTTGATTGAGTGAAAGATAGAGATGAATTTTTTCTAATCTGCTAAACCCTTCAATATTAAAAGGTGGAGGTTGGCAAGCCCTGAGAATCAGGGTTAATCGTGAAATGGCCGAAAAGTATGATCTCGTAATCCTAGGAAGCGGGTCCGCAGCCTTCGCTGCAGCAATCAAGGCATCGGAGTTTGATACGAAGGTAGCAATGGTTGAAAGAGGTACGATCGGAGGAACCTGTGTCAACGTTGGATGCGTACCCAGCAAGCACCTCTTATCAGTCGGCGAAACCTACTACTTTGCTGAAAACCATGAGTTCAAGGGAATCAAACTCAGCCAAGAATCACTCAGTATGAAGAGCGTCATTTCTGACAAGAGGCAGGTTGTTCTAACGCTACGGAGGAAGAAGTACGCCGATGTCCTAAAAGAACTCCCGAACGTAACGTTAGTCAAGGGGAATGCTCAATTCGTTTCAAGGAACGAAGCGAAGGTTGGTAACACTGTTCTTGAAGCGGACAAATTCATTATAGCTACAGGCTCCTCGCCCATTATACCTCCCGTTGACGGAATGAATAATGTCGACTATCTGACTAACGTGGAAGCACTTGATCTTGAGAGGCTGCCTGAATCGATGGTCATCATAGGAGGAAGGGCATTGGCGTTGGAGTTCGCACAAATGTATGCTCACTTTGGTACGAAGGTGACAGTTCTTCAGAGGAGTAGTAGAATCATCCCGGAGGAGGAGCCAGAGATTTCCGAGACGCTCGGGATGTACTTGGAAGAGGAGGGAATTGAGATTCATACTGGCGTGGAGGTTCGCAAGGTCAGAAGAGAAGGACGGAGGAAAGTCGTGACGGCGAAGATCGGACAAAGAATCAGAGATTTCGCCGGAGAACAGTTGTTAGTGGCTACGGGTAGAACACCCAACACATTCGATCTTTCAGTTGACAAGGTCGGTGTTCGGTTGGGAGAAGATGGTGCAGTCCTAGTCAATGACCAAATGCACACAACCGCACGCCAAGTATGGGCCGCCGGAGACGTGATAGGTAAGCCAATGCTTGAAACTACGGCAGCAAAGGAAGGAGCCATTGCTGCTGAAAATGCTCTTTCCGGAGCGAGACGAAAGATGGACTTTTACGCTGTACCGCATGCAGTATTCACTATACCTCAAGTGGCAAGTGTCGGATTGACAGAGGCTAAAGCAACGCAGAAGTTTGGCGCATGCTCGTGCAGAGTACTCGATATGTCGCTTGTGCCCAAGGCTCAAACAGTGAAAGATACCAGGGGTGTGATCAAAATGGTGATAAATCCTGAGACAAGGGAAATCGTTGGAGTTCACATAGTTTCATCACTAGCTGCAGACATAATTCACGAGGGTGTCTTGGCGGTCAAATACCATCTTACTATCGACGACATTATAGACACCGTACATGTTTTCCCGACGATGGGGGAGAGCATCAAACTTGCGGCTCAGGCGTTTAAGCGGGATGTCAGCAAGATGGCTTGCTGCATCGAGTGAGACATCGATTCAACCGGAAATGAGGTCGTCCTCACTCGTCTACTCGGAATTTTTGATTAGAGAAGCGACTTCTGCAGCCCATACCTCTGAGTCATCGACTCGCAGGTGAACTACGTCTACCCACGCACCACGCCTGACCCCAACTAAGAGTCTCTTTCGTAGAATGCCTGTAATCTTGACGTATGTCAAATCATCTAACCTTGCATCCATCGCTACATCATACTTCTTGAAGAAAGTGCCACGCCTTCGCTCGAACATGAGTCTCTTATTCGTGAGATAGAGCCGTCCCCTCCATCTTTCTTTTCCCTGTAGAAGCCTCGCTTCTTGATCTCTCACGACTCTTTCATCGTCTCTTAAGATGACTTGCGACAACCTTGTTGCCAAAGCTTCCTACTGGACGCTATTAACTGACAATTGGTAAAACAGTCGGCTCGTTCGTCTAGGGAAAATGACTTGAAGCATGTTGGACGCGTGTCAGCCGTCTAGGGCAGTGGCACGGAGTTCTGTTCGACTCCATGTCCACTGTAACCATCCTTCTGTTTTAAGTGGGATCAAGCTAAGCGGCCCACCCGGATCTTCCGCAGGGTTCAGGAATCTTCCCTAAATGGGAATCGGATGTGCTTCTTACCCTCTTTAATTGTGACAGTTAACTTGCCTTTGATCTTGCCCTGCTTTCGTAATTCAGCAATATACTCCCTGACCATCTTCGCACCAGCCTCCGCTGCCAATTCTGCGATTTCTATATCCCTAGCCTTTGCCAATAATCCTCTTCAGCTCCAAAGCCTCGCGCAAGTGATTTAAAACTTGCCTTTGCTATGCGACCGTCGGCAAATCTGTAACATACTTCACGCGATCCCATTTTCCATTTCAGAACGAGCGTTATTTCGTCTCTTTCATCTGTTATTACTAGTTCGACCACTCTTTGCGAATTGAGCTTATCCAAGATAACGATTGCGGCTCGTCGGCACACAAGCGGCTATTGTGTACTCTACTCGACAGACGCTACAAGCCTTCTCACCCAAAATATAACCGCAGCTTGCCTCCATGTCCATCTTAATTCCATCAAATGCGGAAGGTTTTGACCCAGAACAATGGATTTAGACTCCAAATACAGCTCCTTTCATATTTGAAGCCCCGGGGGGTCGATACTACACACAGATAATTGGACGCGTGTCGGCCGTAACCCTCCTTCTGTTCTAAGTGGGATTAAGCTAAGCGGCCCACCCGGATCTCCAGCAGGATTCACAGACCCTGTTCGGCCTTACTCCGCGCGGGACAGCCG
>JAHFOH010000120.1 GCA_023266955.1 Nitrososphaerota archaeon | reverse complement strand
GGTGTCCGAACGAGCAAAGTGTTCAGCTTCAGCCAGCGCATCATCTAACCAAGAGTATGACCTTTCAGCCGGGCTGATAGCGACCGCGACCACTATACGAAATCTTGTCGCATCGCTTATGTCGCAGAGCTAATACAAGAAATAGTCTAAACGGATAGCCCTAGACGCACGGTGATACTGGCGAGCTAGCGGTACTAAGCTTCTTCTTCTAAGGGAAGATGCAGTTTGACGACTTCGCCAACACCTTGGTGTCGACTAGGTAACACTACGGATTGAAACTAGCCCCGCGGATGTACTCGTTGTTGGAAGCTAGGCCCGCAGCGTAATCCTGATTTGATAATCAATCTCGTTACAAACTTGCGTACTTCTCATCGAGTTCGCGGAGGAACTTTTGCTTCCGCTCCGGTTCTAGAAAGGAAGCTTTGAAAGAGTTCTTTAACAAGTGCAGGATGTCCTGCTCGTTCAGTCTGATCGCCTTCTGTACGGCCGCGAGGTTTTCTTCCACGTACCCACCGAAATACGCTGGGTCGTCAGAGTTCACCATGACAAGGAGACCCAGCTGGAGCATCTTCCCTAACGGAAAGTGTTCGACTGAGTCAAAGTAGCGCACGCCTACTGCGGCGAGCGGACACGCAGTAAGTGGCACTTGCTCACTCGCAAGCTTCTCAACGAGTCGCGCATCCTCTAAACAGTGATACCCGTGATCGATACGAGAAACCCCCAGTAGCTCGAGCGCCTGCCAGATGTATTCCGCTGGCGCCTCCTCACCCGCATGTGCAACGGCCATGAATCCTTCGTCCAAGGCTTTCTTGAAGACAGCCTCAAATTTCTCGGGCGGGTTTCCCAACTCCTTCGAATCCAAACCGACCGCAAAGATCCAGTTCTTGAAAGAAAGGCCAGCATCTAGCGTCTCCATAGCCGAATCCGCGCTCAAGTCTCTGAGGAAGCACATTATGAGCTTCGAGCTTATTCCAAGGCGTCTCTCTCCCTCCTCGAGTGCTTTGTGAATGCCCGTGACAACCGTCTCGAACGAGACTCCACGGCTAGTATGTGCTTGTGGGTCGAAAAAAATCTCTGCATGGCGAACGCCCTGCCGTGACACTCGCTGAAGATAGGCTATCGTAAGGTCGTAGAAGTCCTCTTCATGGAGGAGAACACTCATGGCTCGGTAGTAGATATCTAGGAAAGACTGGAGGTCATGGAAGTCATACGCCCTGCGTACTTCTTCTACGGATCGGTATGGGATTGCAACGTTGTGCCGTTTCGCTATCTCGAACACGAGTTCGGGTTCAAAAGTGCCTTCGATGTGAAGATGCAGTTCCGTTTTTGGAAATTCCTGTATTATCATACGCATCCTTTCGTCCGTTGCCACGCTCAATCAGGCAGTCTAATTCACGATATATGCATGCGGACAGGTGAATCCGATTCTAAATTGTCGAGAATACCTCACAATGACTTTAGAAATTGAAGTTTCTTCTGAGCCGGGGATTGCACATAACTGAGATGGACCTGACGGAGGACCTGCCGTTTGTTATGAAGTGATTTGACCGGATCTTCACATAAATGATCTGCGTTACGAGTAGACGAGAGGTGCGGAATGGAAGCGGATTTCCCAGAAAAATTTTTCCGCAGGTTTTTGCCTACCTTTCATCAGGAGATGGCGATTAACCTCGCGCTAAGTTGAACGAGACAGATTCTATCGCTCATTTCAGACGCGTGTACCCCGAATGCTCCTACAGAGAAGTCAAGGACCTTGTCGAGGCAATAAGAGCGGACAAGTACTGGTTCGTACATACAGGAAAGAGAGACGCGTTATACGTCGTAGCCCTCACGAGGGCTCAGATTCCGACCGCTGAGGGATACAGAGCTAGGGCAACTTTTGTTGGCTCGGTTGGTGTTACTGAAGAGGCAGCACCGTACTGCCGGAGGGGGAGAGTAATTGGAATGGCACGTCACGGTGCCAATTTCGTCGGAAGGGTGATCATACCTTGGCCCGAATTCCTGAAACTCATTAAACTTGATTCAGCGTTTGTATATGGCGCCCTGCTTCAAAACCAGCTGCCACCGTTTGTCACCAGAGGAGTGATTCAGGAGTTACGAAAAAGGCTAAGCGATGCCTCCACTCCACCTCAATAAATAAAGGTCAAACCGAATCCACCAACACTTAATGACTTACGTCAGTGCCCCCCGAGGATTACTCAAGATGATTACCCTCGAGCTAGGGACAAAGAAACCAATAAACGGGATTCAGATAACCCGACACTTAACCGAAGTTACTAATGGACTCTGGAAACCAAGTCCAGGCTCAATCTATTACCTTCTAAATCAGTTGGAGAAGAAGGGACTCCTTTCGTTAGTTACCTTAGCTAAGAACCCTCCCTTCGATTACGTGACTACAAAGAAGGGACAGGAAATCTTGTCAGCCTTCTCCAAACGCGCGGAGGAAGCTGCTCTCAGGCAAATGATCTTCGTTAAGATGACATTCCAATTTACTGGTGAAAAGTTGGGAACCGCACTAGCAGATCTCCTCATACAAGCTCTAAGCGCAACTCCCAAGGTAAGAGCCAGCATGTCGGAGAAAGTTCAATCAGCGTTTGCTGAACTGAAAACTCCAATGAAAACTGGTGAATAGCTTTACGCTCTGCTTTCTATCCAGTTTGACCTGTTAGCTCTCTTTTCAGAACTCGCAAAGCCACCACTTATCACACCGTCGGTTTCAAACTGAAAAGATTGGCCTAATAGGTAATATTGCACTTGGCATCTGGGCAACCCCCCGAGTATTCTGGTTCCGCGCTGACGTACTCCATAGTCTCTCCCCTCTCTTTCCCTAACACAGATCCGACATACAGGACCTGCTCCTTCTTCGAACCATACCTATACACAGTGGTCCCCTTACACTTCAGCTTGTACGCGAGGAGGTAGGCTTCCCTCACGTCGTCTACAGTAGCTTCGTGCGGAAGGTTGACGGTCTTAGAAACGGCATTATCCACATACTTCTGGAAGGCCGCCTGCATCCTAATGTGCCATTCTGGAGAGATGTCAAAAGCAGTGACGAAAAGCCTCTTAACATTTTCAGGTATCCCATTGATATGGCGGATCGTTCCGGTCTTAGCAATATCCATCATTAGCCTCTCGCTGTAGAAGCCTCGCTCATGTGCTATCCGCTCAAAATGCGGATTCACCTCCAGAAGCTTCATCCCCTCCAAAACGTTCCTGACGTAGCAGATGGCGAATAACGGCTCTATGCCGCTAGAGCAGCCTGCGATTATCGAGATGGTTCCAGTTGGAGCGATAGTTGTCAGCGTCGCATTCCTTATGTGTTTGAACCCTCCGTTCTCCCACAAACTTCCCTTAAAGTTGGGGAAGGAGCCTCGAACTTGAGCCAGCTCAACGGACTTCTTTACAGCTTCCTCCGAAATGAATTTCATCGTCTCGTCCGCAATCCTAAGGGCTTCATCTGAATCGTAAGGTACCCCCAACTGAATTAGCATCTCTGCAAACCCCATAACACCCAAACCTATCTTCCTGTTCGCTCTGGTGATCCCCTCTATCTCTGCTAGAGGATACTTGTTCACGTCGATGACGTTGTCTAAGAAGTGAACGGCAACTCCCACCGCTCGTCTCAGCTTATCCCAATCGACTTCCTTATCTCTGACCGTCCTCGCCAAGTTGATGGAGCCAAGATTGCAGGATTCGTAAGGCAGAAGCGGCTGCTCACCACAAGGATTCGTGCTTTCAATGACTCCTACATTAGGAGTCGGGTTGTGGCGATTAATTTCATCTATGAAAATTGCGCCTGGATCTCCAGTTGTCCAAGCCATTGTTACCATCATGTCGAATACATCCCTAGCGCGTGCCTTTCCAACTGATTCACCAGTCCTAGGATTGATCAGGTGGTACTCCTCCCCCGTCTCCACCTTTCCCATGAATTCATCAGTTACTGCCACAGAAATGTTGAAGTTAGAAAGAAAATCGGGCTTCGACTTACATGTGATGAATTCGAGAATATCTGGGTGATCGCATCGGAGAATTCCCATATTCGCCCCTCTCCTCTTTCCTCCTTGTTTCATTACATCAGTCGCCGTATCGATGATACGCATGAACGAGACCGGACCTGATGCGAAGCCTTTCGTGGAGCCAACGATATCGCCCTTAGGCCGGAGGATCGAAAATGAGAACCCGGTACCGCCCCCGGTTTGATGAATAATAGCTGCATGTTTGACCCCGTCAAAGATGCTCTCTAGCGAATCCTCGACTGGCAGGACAAAACAGCCTGAGAGCTGGCCGAGTCTCAAACCCGCGTTCATCAAGGTGGGCGTGTTAGGAAGAAATAGGAGATTAGCCATGACCCCATGGAATTCGTCTTCGGTTTTTTGCAAATCCGTGCTTTCGTCATACCTTTGGTCAGCGGCCGCGACTGCCTTTGCCACACGCCGAAACATCTGGCTAGGAGTCTCGATGACGTTCCCCCTGTCATCCTTTAGGAGGTATCTCTTCTCGAGAACGCTGATTGCGTTAACTGTAAGCTTAAGATCGTCTTTAACCCCAAAGAATGTCTTAGCCTCTCTTACCTCAGTCCTTCTCTTCCTGTAAAGAATGTAAGCCTTGGCTGCATCGTCAAAACCGTTTTTTATAAGAACCTGCTCGACTACGTCTTGGACATCTTCGACGGATGGAACCGTGCCGGCAAACCTTTTGCCGACGATTCCTACTACCTGCTCAGAAAGCCTTCGTGCAGTTCCACCATCCTCACGATTCACACTGGCGAAAGCTCTTCGGATCGCATTCTCAATCTTCTCAGGTTCAAAGGATGCAATACTACCATCTCTTTTCCGTATACTTCTACCTACCTTCTGCGTCATTACGTAGCGACCTCGGCGCCAAAAACTCTCCACCCCCCGCAATTAG
>JAHFOH010000017.1 GCA_023266955.1 Nitrososphaerota archaeon | reverse complement strand
GAAGTGAACCCATCACACGAGGTACTTCATGAAGATGACGACATGAAGAAGATGGAGGATTTCCTCTCATCTCACGCTCAACGGGTCATAAAGGACTACAAGTTGAAAATCTCAAAAGAAGCGTTTGACAAAATCATGTACTACACTAAACGAGACTTCCTTGGATACGGCAAAATTGATGTCATGATGAGAGATCCCAACATTGAAGATGTCTCATGCGACGGCGTAGGCATCCCGATATACGTGTGGCATCGCACCTACGAGAGCATCCCCACCAATATTGTTTACGGCTCTCCTGAGGAGCTAGGGGGATTAATCTCACGACTCGCCTACAAATCAGGAGGCCAAATCACAGTCTCTAGACCCATACATGAAGGGTCACTCCCAGGCGGCTACAGAGTACATCTCACACTAGATGAAGTCTCAAAGAGGGGAGCCACCTTCACCATCAGGAAGTTCCTTGCTGAACCGCTCACCATGATTGATCTGATCATCCTCGGGGCATTGTCTCCAAAGATGGCCAGCTACTTCTGGATTCTAGTTGAAAACCTGAGGTCAACGTTAGTCATCGGGCCCACTGCCGCAGGAAAAACGACAGTGCTAGGATCGATCGCGATGTTCATCAGACCTGAAATGAAAGTGATAAGCATTGAAGAGGTCCGGGAAATTAGACTACCTCATGAAAATTGGATTCCTATGGTTACAAGGTCATCATTCCAAGATGGTGCGTCAGCCGTTTCACTCTTCGATCTTTTGAAGTCCTCCCTAAGGCAGCGCCCCGACTATATCATCGTCGGTGAGGTAAGAGGAGAAGAAGCATACACTCTCTTCCAAGCCATATCCATAGGACACGGCGGGCTCGCCACTATGCACGCAGAGAATGTTGACAACGCCATGAAGAGACTAATCACTCGACCCATGGATATTCCGCCCATATTGATTCCTCTAATGAATGTCGTTGCTCTCATGGGAAGAGTGAAAGTCAGAGACAAGATAACGCGACGCATGTTGAGTGTTAAAGAAGTAGCTGGATTCGAGGGCTCTACACCAAGACTTCAGAACATCTTCGATTGGACAGGTGAACTGAAGGACTCCTTCGACTTCTCAGGCGGAAGCTTCGTCTTCAAAAAAATCTCGGAGATGCGTCACATTCCTGTAGAAACACTACACCGAGAACTCGATGACAGAGAAACCATACTGAATTGGATGGCCCAAAAGAAGATTAGGAGATATCTCGAAGTAGCCGAAGTCATTAGAAGATACTACTCTAGTCCGCAGGAGGTTCTACACATAGCTCGGACAGGGGGTGACTGGATCTTTGGACAAGCCTAAGGCAAAACCTCAGTCGATCATCACTCGCGTAGGTTACGCAATGTTCGGTCCCCTTCCGTACTTCAAATCTTACACGGAGATGTTCATGCAGTCAGGGATTAATGTAGCCTTCGAAGTCTATTTGGCAAGAGTTTTCTTCATCTGGGTTGTTCTTCAAATAGCTTCATTCATCGTACTCCTGCAGTTCCATCGCAGTGTGATCGGCTTAATGCAGTTGCCATCCTTCCTCGCAAGTCTCACACTTTCCAGTATCATCTCCGGCCTAATGATGCTACTCGCTTTAGTCTATCCCCTTTACAGAAGGAGAGTACATAGAAAAGGTATTGACGCGCAGCTGCCATACTCGTTCGGTTTCATAGGGGTGCTAGCGTCGGCCGGGATGTCGACTGAGAGACTCTTCGAAAGAGCCTCGGAGGTTGAGACCAATCCATTCCTATCAGATCTCATAAGGCGTTTCGTAAGGAACGTCAAGATCTTTGGCATGGACACTGAGAAAGCTCTCCGGGATATGATCATCCATTCTCCTTCCATTCACCTTGCAAGGCTCCTTGAAGGAATGAGCGTAGCTGCAAAAACCACCGGGTCTTTCAAAGATCTTCTCTTGTTCGAGGCCAGAAGACTACTGAGCATGAAGCGGGATCAGCTAAGAAAGACCCTAGCCACTCTTACCGTACTGGGCGAGTTATATGTAGCACTTCTAGTGGTTGGTCCCATCATATTCGTAATCATGCTATCCGTCCTCTCGTTACTCGGAGGATCAGGCGGGCTACCCATATCCAGTATTGACCAGATGAACCTCGTAGTGTTCCTCGGAATACCAGTCGCAGGATCCGTATTCCTCATCCTTCTCGACTCTGTTGTAGGAAAGGAGGCGTAAGTCAATGTACTTCGAAGGAAAATATCGCTACACAGTCTGGTTAGCTTCAATCACTGTCGGCCTCTTCATAGTGGTGGCTACAGTTCTTCAGCAGCTTTACCTACCCCTCCCGCCCTACTATCTGCCCCTAAATGCGAGGGCTAACAACGCCTTAGCGATGGGCGTCCTGATAATTCTCCTAATCCCCTCGATATTAGACGCCTCCAACCTAGCGTACGTAAGATCCGTGGAGAGGAACATTCCCCGCTTTCTTAGGTCTGTTACAGAGAGTACAACCTCGGGCATGATTCTCCCACGAGCACTATCTGAAGCCGCAAAATCCGACTACGGACCTATAAGCAGAGAGGTTGGTTTAGCTGTCTCAAAATTCACTCTAGGCAAAGATTTCTCGGAGACAATTGCTGAAGCTGGGCGAAGGCTTCGTCACCCTCTAGCTCGACAATTAGCCGTTTTGATCTCTGAAGCACAAGCGGCTGGAGGAAGGATGAGAGAAGTCCTGGAAAGCGGTGTAGACCTCTACTCTACGCTCTTCGAGTATAAGGAGGAGAGGCGAGCAGAGCTCAGACCTTACCTGACACTGGTGTACATCTCCCTCGTGATCTACCTGGTTGTTTGTTACATTGCAATAACGCAGTTTCTGGCACCCGTAATCACTTTGCAGCTAGCTAGTAAAGCCCCCTTCCTAGCTTCAAATCTCGGGCTCGGTTATTTCAAATCCATATTCTTCTGGGCAGGGATCTTTGAAAGCGTATTTGGTGGGCTGGTGGGAGGAAAGATCAGCGAAGGAGCCGCCTCAGCGGGACTCAAGCACTCTGTAATTCTCCTAGTGCTGACCATATTATTCTTCAACGTCCTAATTTTCTGAAGACCAAGTTCTCAAAATTGATGACTGTTTCAATTACGACTCCTCTCTCCGTGAAATTGCTGCCACGCATGGTCTCCGTCCCCGTTTTACGCGATCAGTTAGCGAGACTTTCAGCCCGACCTCACCCAATCAAGCTAATGATTCCTGTAACCCAACAACTTACTGAGTTATACCTTATAGAACCTCAAGAATTTCATGGTGTAAATCTCCTGGGGCTTGTGAATTTCTGCTCTAGATTCGTAGTACAGTTTTCTGGGACCTAATTCTTAAACGGAAACCTCCAGACCAAAGCATTGAAGACAAAATTAGGTAAAACGCTTGAAAAATGTTCTCATACCTTACGTCCTCTTGCACGGCGATCCAGTAGTCAAAACCATCGTCGAGAGGATGCTAGATGAGAACATTCAGACAATAAGACCCCAATTAACTGAAAGAGGAATTAGCTACCCGCTCCTCGAAGATCTCGGGACCAACGGGAGCGTAGAATCTGCTAAGTCCCTCCTCGAAGACTTGGTCGCTAACGGAGTATTCGAGCGAAAGCTCATTGACAGAATCGTCCTCTGTCCAAGCTGCAAGGGTTATCTGATAAGATCGAAGTATCACTGCCCGAAGTGCGACTCATTCAACATCGAGCAAGTCTCCTTCATAGAACACACTATGTGCGGCTACATAGACTCAAGAAAGAAGTTTGAGAAGGGGGACGAACTGGTGTGCCCAAAATGCGTAGGACGGCTCTCGGTTAAAGACTCCCGACCAATAGGACAAAGCTTCGAGTGCAATCCATGCGGATTCCGATTTGACTCACCCAAAATAGTGGAGCAATGCAATACATGCGGCGAGCATTTTGGCTCGAGGGAAGCCGTTTATTCGCCGATTTTCGAGTACATATTCACGGAAGAAGCCAAGAATGCGCTAAGCAAAGGAACCCTCCTTTTGTCCATGATTGAAGAATCCCTCAAGGAAGAAGGGTTTGAAGTGACTTTGAGAGGAAGTTTACCAGGAAAGTCAGGAGTGGAACACAGATTCGACGTAATTGCAAAAAGAGGAGAAGAGCTTCTCGCTGCAAACCTATCGTTTGATGCAACGAACGAGGATCTAACCTCACTGTTCGCAAAGAAGTACGACACATCGCCGAAGTATTCAATGTTAATCAGCCTGTCTAAACCAGCTCCACCGACGGTGGCCATAAGCGAGAGCTACGGGATCATGGTTGTTAGCGGCTCAAAACCCTCAGAAATAACTGAAAAACTGAAACAGATAGTCAAACCACCTTCCGTCCCAAAGTAAATCATATCGCATACGCTTCCCTTACGCCCAGGCGTCCCCCCCAATACGAAGACTGGCTCCGCAGTTTTACGATACACTCTCTCGCGCCTTATCTCACACTAGAAGAAAGATTCTGCAGAACTGAACCGATGGCTTCCAAGGTTATTGATACCGCTGGGAATGTCGCTGACGTTCCCATGTGACCGATCCTAATTATTCGTCCCCTAAGCTTTCCCAACCCACCGGCAATCAAGATGTTGTATTTTCTCGCCAATTCGCCTCTGAGCCTTTCGTCGTATCTCGGATCTATCTTTGCGACGCTAACCGTGCTCGAAACGCAGTTCTCGCTGGGAAAGATTTCCAGATTCAATGATTTTAAACCATCTCTCATCATCTTGGCAACTCCCCTATGACGTTCGTACCTATTCTCTAAGCCTTCCGACAGAACGAGGTCCAAAGCCTTGTTCATTGCCACGATGACCGAAGTCGGCATTGATGTTGGATGGGGATGGCCCCACTTTCCCCATTCATCGATGAATTTTCTCCATACGTTCAGGTTGAGAAACCTCCCGCAGATATTTTCCGCGTTTCGTCTAGCGACATCCCAACATTCACCACTCACGCTGATAGGGACAGCACCGAAGACGCCTCCCAAAGCTTTGCTGGGATAACCGATGCAGAAATCAGCCTTCCATTCATCAACCCTTACATCCATTCCTCCGAACGCTGATATGGAGTCGAGCACTGAGAGCACGCCTTTCTCATGACAAACTTTCAGAATTTCTCTAACCGGGTTCACAACTCCGGTTGAAGTCTCATTTTGCAGAACGAGAAGACATTTCCCAACACTGTCCTTCGAATTATCGATTGCCGCCTTTACGTCCTCTGCTCGTACAGCGCTTCCGTATTTCCTGCTTCGGATCACTACGGGTTTTCCCCCGTACAGTCTTACCATTTCTTCAATCATCTCGGAGAAGAAGCCGTTTATGCAAACGAAAGCTTCTTGGCCCTTTCTCACAAAATTTGCAACTGCAATCTCAACACAAGCTTGACCAGGCGCCGGTACAATGATTACCTCGTTTGACGTCCTGAACACCTTTTGAAGCTTGCCGGCTGTTTCTGTGTAGACTTTCCCCCACTTTTCGCCGTAATGCGGAAGAATTGGGAGAGAGAGGCTGCTTAGAGCCTCTGGCTCGGGTTCGGAAGGTCCAGGAATCATGAGCATGTTCTTTCAAAAAATAGAGCGATTTCTCGTTGGTTTATAAACTCGGGCACGAGGAGATCAGCATCCGTCTACGGTAGCCTCTATTCAAATCGTGGATTGTTCGAAAACTGCCTAGATCCTCTCTGGCGCTTCAATGCCCAAGAGACTTGAACCAATCCTACACGTATTCTGAAATGCCTTTACCAAACCGAGTCTGGCAAGCCTTGTATTTTCATTTTTCTCTTGGATTACCGGTTTCTTTTCATAGAATGAGTTGAAACTCGTGGAAAGGCTGTAAAGGTATCTCGCCAAGGCTTTCGGTGCAAAATTAATCGCTGCCTCCTCGACGATAAGATCAAACTTCGCGATCTTCTTGAGTAAATCGCCCTCCAACTCATCGTTTAGACTGGACACTGATTCCCTTGTGACTGCTGGTTGAACACCAGATTTCTGAAGTATGTTTGAAGCTCTGGCATGTGCATATTGGATGTATGGACCGGTCTCCCCTTCCAGCTTGAGCGACTCTAAAAGATCGAAGGTTATCATTTTATCGAGATCTTGCTTGAGAAGGCCGAACCTAACGGCGGCGACCGCAACTTTCTGCGAGGTCAGTTCGAGCCATGCATTAGTCTCAGTAGGGTTTCTGCTCCTAGTCTCCTCATACGTCTTCTTGTACAATGCGTCTAATACGTCATCCGCGTTGATGTAGATGCCTTTCCTGCCCGCCATGTGCAAGAACTCCTCCTCGCCAACCTCAATTCCCAGGGTCCGAGCTGTTTCTGCACTCAGAGATACGAGTTCATAAGCCAAATGCACGTAGCTTTTGGCAGCTTTAGCTCCTGCCAGCTTATCCAAAACGTATGAAACTATTCTCTGTAATCGTTTTTGTTTCACATCCGTGATCGTTATCGCCAGATCCGCTCTGCCAAATCTTGGATGTCGTCCAGATGATCCCTTAGCTGTAGTGGCCCACAGAGTTGAACCGTCCGGCTGTTCTACGAACTTTTGATATCCAAACTTGTCGGGAATTAGACCAAGCTTCCAACCCGCGTATGGTATATCCTTGGCTACGTAAGTGGCTGTGCCGTCGCTTCTAACCAGGACTTTCTCTTCCCCCTCCTCCTCCCCCTTTACTTTCACGATCCAGCATCCTACGTACTTTCCCTGTTTTTCGAAAATCGCAATCCGCTTTCGCTTCATCCTTCCGAAGACTTCTGCCCATAGGCTGCTACCAATGATGTGGGTCTCGAAGTTCAGGCAGTCGTATCTTGCTCCAATTCTCCAGCAGGTCTTAAGCTGCTCTCGAACGATTCTACGGGTCAATTCTCTCGTGAACTTCGCTATCTGAGAGTCAGGATTTTCAAGGGCTTTGAGAACTTCCCTCTGTCTGTGGACTAGGTCAGGACGGCTTCGGTAAAGTTCGTTAACTTTGACATAGACTGTATCTCCGCAGTAGTGATCGTACTTCTCTTGCGACGGTGGTTCAACGGGGAAACCAGCATATCTGAAGCCTACAATCACATCAGCTACCTGTGCACCTGAATCATCAATGTAATTTAGTACCTGAACATCATTTCCCGTGAACTTTAGGATTCTCTTAACCGAGTCGCCGAGAACAACGTTCCTTAAGTGGCCATAATGAAGCGCCTTATTCGGGTTTACACTCGTATGTTCAATAACCACCCTTCTCCCTCGTCCAATGTTGATCTTCCCGTACTCTTCCTCCAAGACCGCTTTCTCTAACGTCTGAAATGCAAGTTCCTCTTGATTGGCCCAGAAGTTGATGTATCCCGGTCTAGCAGGTTGGAATTTCAAAATTAGATCTCTTCCGCGTAGCGAAATCTTGTTTGAGATTCTCTGAGCAATCTCCATGGGGTCTTGCTTAGTCTTGCTTGAGAGCAGGAAAGCGATGTTTACGGAAAGGTCACCGAACTGTGGTTTAGGCGGCTCGACGACTTCGAATTTGACACTTGGAAACTCATTGGCCTTAGCGGCCTCTACTACGGACTTCCTTACCTGAGCTATGAGCCGCCTGAAAACCAAAATCGCAGATTGAACGGAGGGTAGCCCTGATAAACTTCTCTAGGTTACTGGCCACAAAGGACAATAACCGTCTCACATCGTGTAACCTCGCAACAAGGCATGTTACCAACTCTAGAGGAGATTCCGCATACGGAATACTCCAACCTCGGCTTGACTCAGGAAAAGGCCCATCAAATGCTCAGGAAGATGCTGGAGATAAGGCGATTCGAAGAAAAAGTGGAAGAGCTATTTCTCGTTAAAGGGGTTCTCGTAGGACCTTCTCACCTTTACCTTGGACAGGAGGCTGTGGCCGTTGGCGTTCTTTCAGCCCTCAATGACAGCGATCTAATGGTCACTACCTACAGATGCCATGGACATGCATTGGCGAAGGGGGTTCCAGCGAAGATGGTTATGGCTGAACTCTTCGGAAAAGCAACCGGAACATGCAGAGGCATCGGAGGCTCCATGCATTCGGCAATCTATCCTAAAGTTGGATCTCTCTACGCGACAGCCATCGTTGGAAGTGGAATCCCTATCTCCGCTGGCATCGGTCTCGCGCTCAAACATCTCAAAGATGAACGCATCGTAGTCAGTTTCTTTGGGGACGGTGCGGCAAACACTGGAGCGTTCCACGAAGGCCTGAACTTGGCTTCTCTCTGGAAGCTCCCAGTTCTATTCGTCTGCGAGAATAACCTGTATGCGATGTCTACTCGGGTAGATCGCTCGGTTGCTGGGACAGAAATCTATGTTAGAGGAGCAACCTATGGGGCAGAATCCCAAGCAGTCAGCGGCAACGATGTTGTAGCCGTCTACTCTGCCGCAAAAGCGGCTGCTGAGAAAGTAAGAGCTGGCGAGGGACCATTCTTCTTGGAGTGTCGCACATACAAGCAGAAGGGGCATGGAGCCTATGACAAGGGAGAATACAGACCGAAGGAAGAGGTGCAGGCTTGGCTCGGTAAGGACCCGATCCAAGGATTTGTTGCGAATCTCAAAACTGCTGGACTCCTCTCTGATGACGAGCTTAGAGAAATGGATTCACAGGTAAGGGTCATTGTTGAAGATTCCGTTTCCTTTGCAACCGATAGTCCGGTCCTCGATTTCGACAGCCTAAGTCAGTATGTTTACGCATGAGGTGGAATCATGAGAGAACTGACATTCGTTGATGCATTGAGGGAAGCCCTCAGAGAAGAGATGCTTAGAGATCCGAAAGTGGTTCTCATTGGAGAGGAGATCGGTGTCTTCGGTGGAGCCTACAAGGTAACGAGAGGCCTACTCGAAGAGTTTGGTCCTGAAAGAGTTCGAGACACACCTATTTCTGAAATGGCTATTGTGGGGGCTAGTGCGGGTGCAGCTTTAGCTGGTCTCAAGCCTGTAGCTGAGCTGATGTATATGGACTTTGTTCCCATCGCCTTAGATCAAATAGCGACGCAAGCTGCGAAGATGAGGTTCATGAGTGGCGGAGCCCTAAAGGTTCCGATGGTCCTACGGACACAATACAGTTTGGGAAGAGTTCATGGTTCACAGCATTCCCAGTTCTTTCCAAGTTGGTTCTTCCAAATCCCCGGCGTGAAAGTGGTTCTACCTTCCACTCCGTACGACGCGAAGGGACTGCTCAAATCTTCGATACGAGATGAGAACCCGGTAATATTCGTAGAGTCTGGGTTATTATATAGAACGAAAGGTCAGGTGCCTGAGGAAGAATATTCCATTCCCCTAGGCGTTGCCGACGTGAAGCGACCTGGAAAGGACATTACCGTGGTTGCCTTTTCCAGATTAGTTCTGGAAGCTCTCAAAGCTGCTGAGATACTTGAGCAGCAGGGAATCTCACTTGAGGTGGTTGATCCCCGGACAGTCCAGCCGCTTGACATGAAAACAATTATTGATTCAGTGAAGAAGACCGGTAGACTCGTCGTTGCGGCTGATGATGTGAAAACTGGAGGATTAGGTGCAGAGGTTTCCGCCGCTGTAGTTGAAGAAGCTTTTGACTACCTTGACGCACCTATCGTGAGGGTTGCTTGTCCACCCATCCCTGTCCCCTTTTCACCAACCCTAGAACAGGCTTACATGCCGAACAGTGACAAAATTGCGAATACCTGCGTGGCTCTCTTAGGTTAAGGATTGGTTTGCAAAACGTCGTGATGCCACGCGTGGATCCAGTCATGCAAGAGGGCATCATAAAGAAATGGCTGAAGAAGGAAGGCGATCCCGTAGTCAAAGGCGAGACAATAGCCCTCGCTGAAGGGGAAAAGACAACATTCGACATACAGGCGCCGGATTCAGGCGTGCTGCTGAGGATCGCCACCCCTGAGGGCGCCACTTCACAAGTGGCGTCAACGATCGCAGTAATAGGCGAGTCGGGAGAGCAAATCATAGGGGTGGGCGAAACACCGGAAGTACGGAAAGTTCCAACTTCAGAGGTGGTTCCTCAAATTACTCATGAAGGGTGGGTTAGAGCATCACCTGCAGCGAGAAGACTGGCGGAGGAACACAGCCTGGATTTCACAAAATTAATTGGCACGGGTCCTGAAGGCCGAATTACAAGAGAGGACGTGGAGCGAGTATTAGAGAAGATTCCAGCACGGCAAGAGGTAGTCGCCCCAGGAGTTCGACAGCCTCGGATTCAGAGTGTGAAACAGCTTGCGGGTCTAAGAAAATCGATTGCTGAACGTCTTTCGTATTCAGCTCGGCAAGCGGTGCAAGTTGTTGTTTCGACAGAGGTCGTGATGGATAATGTGCTCCGCGTTAGAGGGGCAACGGGGAAGAACCTCTCCCTGACGGCGTTCATCATTAAGGCTGTGGCGGAGGCTTTGAGGGAATTTCCTGAGCTAAATTCTTCACTAATCAACTCCGAGATAAGAGTCTACGACGATGTCAACATTGCCATTGCAGTTCATACACAGGACGGTCTCGTCGCGCCCGTGATTCCTGACGCTGACAAAAAAAATCTGGATGAAATTTCATCACTTATTGAGAGCCTAGACCGCCTTGCTTCGGAGAAAAAGTTGGGGGTCTCTGAGCTCACAGGGTCGACCTTCACGATTTCTAACCTAGGACCCTATGGCGTTGACTCTTTCGCGCCCATCATTAATCCTCCAAACACAGCGATTCTTGGAGTTGGAAGAATCGTGAAGAAACCCCTCGTTGTTGACGACGAAATGAAAATCAAATCCGTCTCAAATCTGTCCCTAGTTTTCGATCACAGAGTTATAGATGGCGCCCCCGCGGCAACTTTCCTCAGCAGGATCAAGCGAATTCTCGAAGATTGGCCGACTGCCTAGGTAGGATTTGCATTGAAGGCCGCTTTTGTCGCCGGGAAGAATCGCGTCCAACTTAGAGAAGTCAACACTCCTGAAGTAAAGGATGGAGAGATACTTGTCAAGATGCGAGCTTCAGGCATTTGTGGCACCGACATAGAGAAGATGAAGGGTGAGTCGGTGACTGGGGTAGTTCTCGGTCATGAAGTCGCTGGCGACATCGCCAAATTAGGAAAAGGAGTCAAGGACTTCGATATAGGACAAAGGGTAGCTGTTCATCACCATGTTCCATGCCACCGATGCCATTACTGTAGGCACGGAGATTTCACCATGTGTAACGACTTCTCCAAAGTCAACATAGATCCTTGTGGTTTTGCGGAGTACTTTCGAGTTCCTGAAGCCATTGTTAGCGGAGGCGGCGTCATACTAATACCTCGAAATCTCTCATATGAAGAGGGTGCCCTACTCGAACCTACCGGGTGCTGCCTGAAGGCCATTACGAAGTCTGAGTTAGTTCCTGGTGATACTGCTATGGTCATCGGCTGTGGGCCAACAGGAGTCACTCAGATTCAGCTGCTGAAGGAGATGGGGTGTGGACGCATACTTGCTGCCGATATCATTCCCGAAAGGCTGGATTGGGCTCGGAGGTTCGGGGCGGATCAAATTCTCAACGCTTCGGGGAGTGATTTCGTTGAAAGAGTGCAGGAGGAGACGGAGGGTCGAGGTACCGACGTTACTATAGTGTCGACCAGTTCTGTTACTGCTCTTCGTCAGGCTCTCTATACGGTGAGAAAAGGTGGTAGAGTTGTAATATTCGGGGCTCCACCTAAGGGGTCTTCACTGACCCTCGATGCAAGCATCGTTTTCATTCGAGAGATCAAGGTAATTCCCAGCTACTCGACTAGCGAACTCGAGATGAATGCAGCCGTGGAACTGGTTTCTGGAAGGAGAATAGACCTGGCTTCCCTAGTTACTCACAGATTTGAGTTAGGTAGATTTGCTGAAGCGATGCGTTTAGCTGCACGAAGTGCAGAAGCGCTCAAGGTAGTGGTGACAAACAAGTAATCCGAGGGATTTTGTTGTTAAGCTGCCTCAGGGTGAAAGAGAAACTTTCAGCGCTTTACCCCCAGCCATAAGTTCAAGTGCCTCTGTTACCTGCTCAAGTTTCATCTTATGAGTTATGATGGCCTTTGCATTTATTGCTCTGGAAGTTATTAGATCCATCGCTTTCCTGACTGATGCTGGAGTATGGTGAAACGCTCCCTTCACCGTTAACTCTTCGTAATGCATTCTGTAGGTATCCAGCGGAACGCTCGTACCTGGTGCACATCCGCCAAACATTAGAACCCTTCCCCCCTTCCGAGCCATCTGTAGGGCCTTCTCCCAAGTATCGTTAGATCCCACAGCTTCAATCACAACATCAGCTCCTCTACCCTCGGTGAATTCTAAAACTCTCTGCACCTGATCCTCCTGTGAAGAGATGATCATGAGGTCAGCTCCAAGATGTTTTGCAAATTGAAGTCTATCGGCGGTGCGGTTTGAAATCATGATGGGTGATGCCCCAGCATTTTTCGCCAACTGAAGATGCATAAGGCCGATAGGACCTGAGCCAATAATTGCAACAGATTCCCCGGGTTGAATAGCTGAAAGCTCTGACCCATGCACTGCGCAGGCCAGCGGTTCCAGAATTGCTGCTTCTTCAAATGAGACATTCTCCGGAATCCTGAGAGTATTCTTCTCTACAATCCTATCAGGTATAGAAACAAACTCCGCATAGGCTCCTGGAACACTGAAGCCAATTACCTTGCCCAGATTCTCGCAGAGATTTTGCTGTCCACGAAGGCAGAAGTAGCATTCATTGCATGGTGCAGAGTTTACCGCAACAACCCTATCCCCTTCTTTGAAGGTGTTGACCCCCTTCCCAAGTTTAGAGACTACTCCTGCGAACTCATGGCCGATAACCAAAGGAAGCTTTGCAAGAGGATGTCCACGTTTGTAGAGTTTGACGTCAGTTCCACACGTTAGGGCTACCCTATTTTGGACAAGAATTTCGTTTGGACCTACCTCAGGCAATTCTATATCTTGGACCGAGATTCTTCCAGGGGCGTTGAGGAGCGCGGCCTTCATGATTAACCTAATCCGAAAGCATTGGAAGTAGCTTAGGCTGTATTGATTTACTTATGGGATTGAGAAGATCCAATTTGGTTGTGAATGTTTTACCTCTAGCTTCTCCGTTGCTAACTCTTCCTCCAATTTAGTAAGGTTGCCAACTTCCGCCCTAGCTCCAATGGCTTCTAGAATTGCTTTCTTCAATATTTCAGCACTTGCATCGAGGCTAATATCTTCGGCGAGTGCTGATGACAAGTTGATTGTGGGGACACGGATGCTGCGTGTGTAACGGGAATTCTGATTGTTGGAGGCTTTTAGCACCTTGTTCAGGATGGTCAAGTCACTTCTTACTAATAATGTTCCGTGAAGAGTCCTGTATCCTCCTTTCATGTACATCGCCAAGCCGGACACTTTGCCTCCGTTAATGTAAACTGAGTTTGAGGCGGACGACGCGGGAACACCCAGCGCCGCTAAATTCGAAGCCAGGCTGCTCGCGACAAGTTGGAAAAGTGATTTGACCTCCACAGAACCGGCATGCATCTCAGGTCTTAGGTATAGAGACCAGTTGAGATTCCCCAAGTCATTGTAGACCGCTCCCCCACCACTGCATCTCCTCGCAATTCGAACTGAGAATTCTTCACAGGCATCGATGTCCACCTCGTCACCGACACTCTGAAACCTTCCAATAATCACCGACCTCGCATTTCTCCATAGTCTTATCGTGGGAGGAATTTTTTCATCAACACGCATTGCATCAAGTATACCCTCTTCGAAGGCAAGGTTCAGGTATGGATCAGTTACATTATGGTGGATTACCCTGCATACTTTATCACCCATCAACTTTATTCAGCCCCCAGCATATCTGGATCGTGGGCCCGTGGCCAAGCCCGGATTACGGCGCTGAGAACCATTCGCGCAAGCCTCCGATGGCGTATTGGGGAAAGCCAGAGATCGTGGGTTCAAATCCCACCGGGCCCGCTAACATTTGATACTGGGCCCAGTTTCTCAGAATTAGCTTGGGTTGCTGACGTTGACATCTCGTTAATTACTCTCTCAGCGCAGTATAAAGACTCCAATGTCGACCTGAGGGTTCCTTAGATCGAACATTGGACATGTGGAACAGTCTAGAAATAACCTAGGTTCAAATCTGTCGCCGGGACTTCAGCACAATTTATTGTGCTGAAAGCAGGCTAGAGGATTGTTAGCTCGGCGGGGCTATGACTGGAACAAGTACACGAGAAATTCAGGTGTATCTCGAGAATTCTTCCCGACTGATTCTAGCGTCGTTGAGTATTGCTCTCAAGGTTCCTCGATCCAGTTCGGCATGTAGGGGGACAGTGATGAACGAGACGTCATTGGTCAGCGTAACGTGGCTCCCTCTTTGCCTGAGAACTCTGAATCCGAATCGCTTGGTCAGTATCTTGATTAGGTCCTTTCCAGAGATTGCTGGGAGCCTGCTCAACCTGTCACTCTGCAGTAACCAACTGTCCTTTCTCTATGGCTACCTTCCCATGCTCCATAGCGTAGTCAGCCATGGCTTCCAGATGCGTTTGAATAGCTTCTCTTAGATTGCGTCTGGCTTCATCCTTTGTTGCGCCCTGGGTTGTGATTCCCAGTTCCGGGACTCTGGCGATGTAGTACTTTTCGCCTTTGTACAACTTGATGCTGAACTTCATGGACATGGATGACATGAATATCCGGAACCATATTTAAGGGAAGCCCCTACCAGTTCATGATCTCGGTCTAGGCTTGACACTAGTGAGGGATGTCGGCTGAGATTACTGGTTCAATCCGAAGCAACCATCGGACGCCCCTGGCATCTTAACTTCCCCCGATATTTC
>JAHFOH010000119.1 GCA_023266955.1 Nitrososphaerota archaeon | reverse complement strand
AGTTCTCGGTGAGGAATGAACATATGCAACAGCTATGCAGAGAGGCGTTGGCTTTTGAACTCATCTCAACTAGAGATTCAAATTACGTCCTGACAGATAAGGGCCGTTCAAGCATTAGGGTCGTGATGGCCGGCGGCGTCTTCAACATTATCCATGTGGGTCATATTCACACCTTCAAATCAGCGAAAGATTTGGGCGACGTCTTGGTTGTCTCCATAGCTACAGACAAGACTGTTAGGACTACGAGAGGTGGGGAACCAATGATGCCTGAGCTAGAGAGGGTTCAGTTGGTTAACTCAGTGAAGCATGTTGACTTAGCGGTTCTAGGGAGCGAGAGAAGTATCTTCGACACTGTGATGAAGGTTAAGCCTGATATCATAGCCTTGGGTTACGATCAGAAGCACGATGAGAAAGCTCTAGAAGATGAAGCCAGAAAACGTGGTCTTTCAATAAAAGTCATGAGACTTTCCTCACCAATACCTGAAATCAAGTCGTCAAAGATAATAGGCAAGAGAGATGTCGCTAAGGAGTTTTAGTTTTCTCCGGAGTAAGGAAGACTCTTACAGTAATTCTGTCACCGTCCTTTAGTCCAAGCTTCTGCCTCAAATTAACTGGAGCAAGAACTTCCAGAACTGTTTCATCGTAGTGCGTTCTTTCAAACGAACTGAAGACCGCACAGCTGGTAGAGTCACCGATTTGCGCAGGGAGAAGTCTTACCCATCCGTATGACCTCTTCTCATCCTCGAATCCCTCAATGAAGATACCTGGATATTCCATAAGCTCCTTCCTTATTCTGATATCCATCGGGGTGGTTAGGCGAAGGTTTAGAGTGCCCCGGTAGGGTTCGTAACCAAGTTTCCACATGAACTGTTTGCTGTATCCTTTAAGCGAAACATAGTAGGCTCCCTCCCTCAATCCCGTAAACAACTCGCCGGTGATCTCAACCATCGGAGGAAGCTCCTCCAAGGCAGTCTTGAGGGAGGCGTAGATGATTCTAAGCTGGTTAATGCCAGACTGAGTTAATCTGACCTGACTTCCTCGTCTAGTTCTGATTCTCTCCAGGTAGCCAAATCTTTCAAGCTCGAGCAGATGTTTAGACGCAGCTTGCTGGGACTTACCTATCTCCTTTGCCAATGCCGTAGTTGAGATTTGAGCTGGTTTAGTTGCTGCACCCAGCAGAAGAAGCCTAATCAACGTAGGAATGTGAGCGGACTTCAACTGGATTTGACTGCCACCTTCGAAATTCTGTGAGCCTCCTTCAGGGCTTCTGGATAACTAGATCCAATCATTCTTGTTATTCTAGGTAAATCAGGCACACTGACCAAATACCCGGGGCTAACATAATAGTTCCTGCCTATGGCTGGACTAACTTGGAAACCAACAGTTTTCCCTTTCAAACTAATGGGAGCGAGCGAATTCTTCTGTGGACCTATCCTCCCCACCAATAACGACTTCGCCATTCCCAGGGTGGGCCTTCCAAGAAGAAGTCCGACGAAGACGGCTAAACCAGCCCCTCTAGGGTGAGCTAGCCCATGTCCATCGACAAGAAGTAGTTGAGGCTCTAACCTAAGCTGTTTGACTGCAGCTATCATGAGGGGAGCCTCCCTGAAAAAGAGGTATCCCGGAATGTAGGGAAAAGATACCTCACCACGGTATTGAGATATTTCGACGATCTTGCCCTCCTCGACGCTCCATAGCACAGCCGCCGCGACGGCTTTCCTATCCTGGTAGGAGACATCTACGCCGCAAAGAGTTCGAACCTTCCGAGGCCTCCATCCGGGAAACAGATCTAATCGTGCAATAACTTGCTGCAGTCGTTCCAAGAATTGAGTAAATGATGAATCGACCTTTACCATTTCATTTTGTCAAAATCAGGCATTCCTATTTGGAAATAGACCCGAGTTTCCCTGACAGTTCTTCAATCGATTTCATAAACTCCGAGCGTCTAATCTCCTCTGTTACCGCGGACCGAGTGCCCTCAACGAGAATTCTTGCAACATCAAGCTTCCTTCTAACGCCCTGTGCGACGTGATCATATACCGCAAAGGGGGAAAGCAGAACGTAGAGTCTCTCCATAATGCTGAATAGCTCGAGCGCTTCGCTGGTCCTACCCTGTCTAATCCTGTCATATACAGCTCTTTTGATTTCGCCCACTGCGTCAAGCAGCCCAAGAAGATACGAGGTGTTCGCCACTCCGAGGTCCTTGCAGGAGGGAATCCCTTTTTCAGACTCAATTGAATAGAGAACGCTTGCTTCGACAAACTCGGACTCGGGGGGAACAAGATATCTGTGCAGATCCTGAACAGCGACCTTCTTCAATTCCTCAAGGAGCGTGTTCCCTGATTTCAGATGGCCTCGCGCTTCTTTCAACTTACCTACGTGAATGCTAACTATTGCCTTTGATGCAAGTGATATCACATCCCTTGAGTCTCTCAAAATCCTCTCTCTCCTCTCCTCTACCTTGTCGAGTTCCCCAGAAATGAGTTCTAGGGACCCCTCAACTGTATCGAAATTCATCTTAGAAATTTGTGATTCTACAATAGAAATAGCTTTTGTTCAAGATGCATGAAGCTTAATTCGAAGCACTTTTCGCTTCAGAACCCATGGCGATGATACATATCCTAGAGTTCAAGAAAATGCAGTTGGACGGGGCTACTATGATTGATGGCTTTCCGAGCGCGGGGCTCGCCAGCACCATAGCCGCGAACTACTTAATCGCAAGCCTGAATCTGGATCAGGTGGCAGCGATTGATTCCAACTACTTCCCAGCAATGTCAACGGTCTACGCCTCTAAACCCAAGTTTCCTGCCAGAATCTATGCAGACGAAGCCAAGAGGCTTGCAGTTTGCGTCTCTGAATTTACACCAAATCCTTCACTTGATCGACCTTTGGCCAAGACAATTTTTGAATGGTCACAAAAGCAGGGGTGTTCACTCATAATTACCTCCGTGGGCATACCAGCGGAAAAGGAGGAAGAGGCTCCCCATGAAGCTGCCGTCTTGGGCGTAGGGAGCACGGAGCGCGCAAGGAAACGATTGGATGAGGCGAAGGTTGGTCAATTGCAAACAGGCATAATCTTGGGGATATCCGGCGTACTAATGAATCTAGGAAGATGGGAAAACTATGATGTCATTGCTCTATTGGCGAAAGTTCACCCACAAATTGCTGATGCAATGGCGGCTGCTAAGCTGGTAGAAGCTTACAACAGACTCCTTCCTGAGGTAGAAGTGGACGTGACTCCTCTAAAAGAGGAAGCGGCGAAAATTGAAGCCAGACTCAAGACCCTTAGAACACATGTGCAGCCCGTCGAAGGTCCCGTTCCAAGCCCAGAAATGTACGCCTGAATCAGCGATGAAATCTGAGTCGATAGACTTCTTAAGGATGCTCCAAGTCTTTCCGAAGCCGCTTGCCTGAGGTTTTCCCCCGGTGGGCCGCGGAAGAAATCGTACGAGCAAATTGGGGGTATCACGCAACTTGGAAATCTTCAGGCTTCATTCTAGAGATTAATGAAAAGGAGAGGAGAATGGATGTGCAGTTCTACGAAAGACTTCCTGAGGGAAGGTATATAGTGACTCTTGATGTTCCGATGGAGATGCACCTAGATAGCCTGAAGACTGGTGAAGCCTATCTATTTGAAATGAAGGTTTTCAAGGCACAACTCACTAAGAACCTGACTGACTATCTCAAAGAAAGGTATCAGGTTGCAATGGACGAGATTTACAGATTCGAACTAGCCTCCTTCGAATCTCTAGCAGAATAGAGGCCTATACTATTGCCTACAACACCGTATTTCAAAGGTCGTGATCGGGAGTATAGGGCATTGAAGATGCTTCGAGCCGAAGGTTGGGTCTGCAGCAGAAGCGCAATGAGTCACGGTCCAGTTGACATATTCGCCGCTAAAGAGGGAAAACCACTGCTAATTCAAGTGAAGAGTGGAAAGAGGAGGAAGCTGCAGAAGGAGGAATTTGCACAATTTGTTGCGTGGGCCAAAGCCTTCAACGCTGAAGCTCAGATATGGTACTTCAAGACTAGGGGTGCTCTAGAGAAAAAAGTAGTACACCAGCCGCCCCGTCGGTAGCTTCCTCCCACAGGAATGATCAGACTTCCTTTCTATCTTGGATGGTCTTCGGGGTCCCGAATATCCTATAGATACTCGTGGAGAACGACGGCGCGTACGTCTTTAAGACATAAGCTCCTATGACTAACCAATACCCTAAGTACGCTGCTATCCGGAGCCATTCAGGGTTTGCATCATAGCCGATTAGTGCCTTCAGAATCGAACCTACAATTCCGTTCTCATGAAAAGGATTGCCTGAGTCTGAGGGGTTCAGGTTGAACGCTGCTTGACCTAGAATTCCGAGTCCGAAGCCGGAGCCGTCCGCTGCCTTAATCAGTTCATGGATTGCTGTACCTAATAGCCCAGCGGAGAAGACTACGAGCAGGATGCTCGTGTACTTGAAGAAACTCCGGAGGGGCAGTTTGAAAGTGCCCTTTAGAATTAGCGCCGCCATCACGCTGACCGCAGCAACCCCCAAGATTATGCCGGTCAATGTTCCGCCAACATCCAAGACGAATAGTGCTGTAAGAAATAGGACGGCCTCAGTACCCTCCCTGAACACTGCGACGAATGCAAGACTGGCTATTCCAAGCAACTGACCTCTCGTTAACGAGAGATCAACCCTCCTTTCTAGTTCACCCTTGATCTTCCTAGAATTGCTTGCCATCCAAAAGATCATGTAAGTTAGAATTCCCGCCGCAGTTAGCGAGGCAAATCCCTCAAAGACCTCGGTGGCGACACCCGATAGCTCTCCGTACACAATGAAGACCGCGCTCCCAATGGCCGTACTGAGAATCAATGCAAGGGCAGTCCCAAACCAAACGTATCTGCCAAGGTTCCCCCTGCCGATCTTTCTGAGGTAAGCCAGAAGAATGGTCACTATGAGCGCTGCTTCAAGAGCCTCTCGGA
>JAHFOH010000118.1:3023-5019 GCA_023266955.1 Nitrososphaerota archaeon | reverse complement strand
CTTTTCCCGAACTGAGCAAACGCGACTGGGAGCTTGCACCTCATCACCTTGTATAGGCGTGGAAAGTCGACGAAGATGCTTTGGCAGGTTTCAGGACGAAGATAAGCATCTTCATTTCCAGGACCTACGCCCACACGAAACATCGTGTTGAATTTCCTGACGGGGCCCAATTCACCATTGTCGTTGGGGCAACGTATCCCATGTCGGACTATTAGCTCGTCAAACTCTTTCTCTGAGAGTCTTTCAGGTACGACTTGTCCAGTCTTGTCGGAGATAAGTCTGTCAGCTCGATGGATGGTTTTGCACTTATTGCATGTGGTGATTGGATCCGCGAAGCTCTCGAGGTGGCCTGAAGCAAGGAATACGTTCTTCGACATAATGAGTGAACCATCAATCTCTATCATGCTGCTCCTTCTTACCAGCTCTCGTCTCCAGAGTTCCACATACCTTCTCCTGAGAGCAGCGCCTAAGGGGCCATACTCCCAGAAGCCTGCTGGAGCGTCGGAGTATATTTCTGAGCTAGGTGAGAAGAAGCCTCGTTCCAGAGCTAGGCGAATAATATCGTCGTAGCCCATCTGTTTTTCTGTCTGTACATAGGCATACTCCACTTAAACGTACTTACGTAGGAGCCTTTCAGAAATCTATGCTTTCACAAACTTATAGCCGTAGTAGATCATGCCTGATTCTCCGTCTGCCTTAACCCGGCGGAAGACCGCCTTTACTCTATCTCCAATATGAACATGATCCACCGGTGTGTCAACGATTTGGGCGAGTATCTTTACACCGTTAGTGAGTCTCACTATTCCTAGAAGGAGCGGCTCTTGATCCTCAAACCCCTTCATGGTTTCCTGGAGAATGGTGTATGTCAAAACCTTGCCTGACTTTGGCATCTCTGTATCGTTCAGCTTCAAGGAACCGCACTTTCGGCATTTGTAAACGGGCGGAAAATACTCTGTCGAGCAATCTTGGCACCTTAAACCTACCAGCCTGTAGTATCTGTCCTTTAACCGCCAATATGATATTGACACTATCTTCAACCCCTACCTAGAATATGGACGGTCGCCGTAGTATCTACGCCTCCGACGTTCTGAGCTAGGGCATATTTCGCTCGTTTCACTTGATTTTGACCTGCTTTTCCGGTCAACTGAAGGAAGGCTTCAGCGATCTGGTAGGTGCCCGTGGCACCTACAGGATGGCCCCTACCTTTTAGTCCGCCGAAGGTATTGATGGGGAAGCTTCGATCTCTCTCAAACTTGGCGTCTTTAGCATCTCTGGCTGCCTCCCCCTTCTTGGAGAAACCCATAGCTTCGAGGCTTAGAGCAGCTACGACCGAAAATGCATCGTGGATCTCAGCGAAATCAAGATCGGACAACGATAAGCCTGCTGCGCTAAGTGCGCGTGCCGTGGCCTGCCTTGTGGCATCGAATTCGAGCATATCATCGCGCTCGTAGAAGCTGAACCTGCCTGTTGCGACTGCAGAACTAAGAACCTCGACCATGTTGGAGGTTGCTTGCTTACCATTTTCGTCCGATACCAGTAGGATTGCAGCCGCGCCGTCACCGACGGGGGCACAATCTAGGAGCCTTAGAGGATCAGAAATCATAAGTGATCTGGCCACATCGTCTGGAGTAATCGGCTTCCTAAACTGAGCGTGCTCAGCAGTTGCGGCGTTTCTGTGGGCAAGAACAGGGAAGCTCGAAAGCTCATCTCGAGTCACGTTATACTCGTGCATGTAGAGTCTTGCCAAGAGAGCATTCAATGAAACAAAACTAGCTCCGAAGAACTGGGTGTACTCCGCGCTCTCTGCCATACATAGAGCCTCTGACACCTCTGCAGGCTCCAAGTCCCTCATCTTTTCGACCCCGATCACAAGCACGGCTTCAGCCCCGCCTGCCTTCACTAGGTTGTAGCCAACGTTTGCGGCAGCTCCGCCGGATGCGCAAGCGGCTTCCACCTTGTACGCCGGTAAACCCGTTAAGCCAAGGCCGTTCGCTAC
>JAHFOH010000118.1:0-2923 GCA_023266955.1 Nitrososphaerota archaeon | reverse complement strand
TTCACCATTCGGGAAGCTACCAATCCTGTAACCACTTGCAGGGCCTCTGTCGCGGCTTTACAGGCGAATTCAAAATCTGCTGCCAAGACGCTGTTTTGCCCGAGTGCTTGCGCCACTATCGTGCTGGTTGGCTTCACAGCATAAGGCTTGGATTCCGTGCCAACGAATATGGCCCCTAAGTCATTGATTTGAGCCATTTCAACTGCATATCTGGCTGCTTCAACGGCCATTGTTGTGCTGTCTTCATCCAAATTGGCTACTGCCTTCTCCCTGTTTGGGCCCGACCCTCCACCTTTCCATACTCTAGCTATCTCCGTGGTTGGCAGTCGATAACATGGTATGTAGGCCCCGTAACCGGCTATGCCCACCGGTTCACACGCCTTCAAGTTAATTCTCGCAGCCCCCTAGAAGGCGGTAAATAAACGATGCCACTAGCGGAGACATAAAAAATCGACAAAAGTCGAATAAGCTGCTCTAGATGGCTTTTAGCTGCTTCACGATTTGTGGGCGCGCCTTTCTAAGCACGCGATACCCACATATGCACTTAATTTCGGGGAGTCGGCTCAATTCCTCCGCAGTCTGTCGGGTGCCGCATCGTACGCATTCGTAGACAACTCCTCCGAAAGTTGAGGTGCTCTGACCTGAAGCCTCACCCAAGGTGACCCCGTTCGCTCCTTCCTACTATTTGAGGATTTTCGGGTTTTACCTGCGGCTTAACACCGCTTATTGATAGCCTCAAGATAGTCCATAGGAACCTTGGAATTTCGAGGAGGGAAAGCTTGCTTTTCCCGATCTGCCGACCTGCAAAGGTGAATGGAATTTCTTTGATTCTAAGGTTCAAAAGTTGGAACACGTAAAGGCTTTCAACCTGGTAGGAGTACCCGACACTATTCAAGGTGAAACCGAGGAGCATTCTAACTGCCGCCTTGGATAGCGCTCTGTAGCCCCCAGTCGCATCCCTAATATCAAGGCGGAGCAGAATTCGGGCAATCAAGTTGGCGAAGAAACTTTCCATCCTCCGTGTGAAGGGCCATCCTTTCATCGCTCCACCTGCCACATACCTAGACGCGATCGCAACATGGAAGTATTCTTCAGATACACATCGAATGAGCTCTTTCACTATCGGGGGTGGGTGGGACAGATCCGCATCCATCTGAATGAAAACATCCGGTTCAAATTTCGCAAGGGCCCATCTGAAACCCTCGAGATAGGCTGAGCCTATGCCAATCTTTTTGGCTCTGTGGATGACATGGATATTGCTGTTCTTTCTCGAGAGTTCCTCTACAATTAAGCCTGTACCGTCCGGACTGTTATCATCCACAATTAGCATATGACCCAGAACCCCAGCAGTGCCTAATTCCTGAAGTACCTTGGGAATGAGTTGGAGGATGTTCTCCTTTTCATTGTATGTTGGTATAACTACGACCGTTTGAGTAATCCTCTTGTCCCGTTGGAGAATATTCTAACGCCTCGATATCCCTAACTTTGTGCCTTCAGATTCAAATCGGAAACTGCTTTCTCAACGTGTGAAGCAATACTTTCTAGTTGGTTAGGTGTCACGGACGGGTGTACCGGCAGTGAAAGCGCGTGTTGAGCTGCCCAATCCGTCTTCGGAAGTTGGACTTTTTGGTAGCCCATACTAGAGTAGAACTCGCTCCGGTGCACAGGCACCTTGTAGTAGACGGTTGCCCGTATACCCTTTTTATTCAGAAATTCAGCAATCTGGTCACGCTTTGAGGAAACCGTTATGGTGAAGACATACCAGTTGCCCAGCCTGTCCTTATCCTCGTGGGGAAGAGAAATCCCATGAATATCCGATATTAAGGAGCGGAGAGTCGTAGCGTTCCTCCTCCTCCCCGCCAGGAATGTCGTCAACTTTCCCATTTGAGCCACTCCAATAGCCGCTGAGATTTCCGGCATCCGCATATTGAAGCCGAATAAGCGTGACCCCTTCTCCCCTACCACCCCTTGCGTTCTCATGACCCTAATTCGTCCCGCGAGCGCGTCGTCGTTTGTCACGACAGCCCCACCCTCGCCACAGGTGATTATTTTAGATCCGTAGAAGCTTAGGCAGCCTAGATTTCCAATGGACCCTGTCTGCCTACCTTTGTAGGTTGCTCCCAGAGATTGAGCTGCGTCTTCGATTATTGCGATTCCTCTATTTCTACAAATTTCGGATATCTCATGCATTCGGGAAGGATAACCGTAGAGATGTACCGGAACGACGACTTTGGTTCTTCTCCCTACCTTAGCCCTTAAGTCCTTAATGTCTAAGGTAAAATCAGTCTTGCTAACATCAACGAAAATTGGAGATGCACCAGTCATAAGCACGGCGTTCGCCGTTGCGACAAAGGTGAATGAGGGGAGAAGCACTTCATCGCCTTTCTTCACATCAAGTGCGAGGAGGGAGGCGTATAACGCGGCAGTGCCGGAATTCAGCGCAACTACGTGCTTCGACCCAAGATAGTTCTCGAGTGACTCTTCGAATTCACGAACTTTCGGTCCGCCTTCAGGGCTGGCATCAGTGAGACGTTCTGTCTTCAAGACCTCAAGGACTGCACGTCTCTCCTCTGAGCCAAGAATCGGTTTGTTTATTTGAATCAAATCATATCTTAAGTCGGCTTGGTATTTCATCTGGTTACGGGTTCTTCCGAAACAATCTTGAGCAGTTCTGCAGCGTGGTTATCTCTTTGAAAATGCTCTCTTATGGGCGATATTAGGTCGTTAATCTTCTCGGCGACCGCACTTTTCAGGTCGAGTGGATGTATCATTGCTTCTGCGAAAAGACTCTCCAGCTCCTTGTAGCTCGATACTTCGATTGGTCCTCCGTATTTCATGGGTCTCTCAATTCTTAGGCTACGGAACCTCCTGAATATTATGTAGCGAGCGTACTCTAAGATAGGGTTGTTTTGAACGACCTTGG
>JAHFOH010000117.1 GCA_023266955.1 Nitrososphaerota archaeon | reverse complement strand
GCTACTGCCCCTTACCGATCTAGACAGAGATTCATCGTGCTAGGGCAGGTGGAATCTAGGCACAATCGCAGACCGCTTGAAGCCGCGCGCCGACAAATTACCGCTGAAAGGCGTATAGAGCTAATACACACACATTAGATTTCTTCTACAATCGGAGACCGAAGGACTCCGCAAATTCCTCGAAAGAGGCGTACGCCTGAAGGAATTGCAACCCTGTTACATTTATCTTGTATCTGTTTCCTCTTTCCTGTGGGATTTCATCCATAAGACCTGACCTCACGAGATCATGTAAAATTCTCGAAAGCCTCGCATAGGATAAGTTCGCCTTCCGAAGCAGCGTGGTTATTCCGACGCCTTCTTCGTCGTTTCCGTAATCACGTGCCGTACTCAGCACGTCGGCAATGATCTTAACCGAAGTGCGGTAGGTCAGATCTTAGGTCAGCCTCCTGAGAGAAAACCTAAGGACGGGGATGTATAAACTAATGAAGCCTAAGATTTTAACCAAGAGAGATGTTGCAACATAGATGGGTTCGGCTGGGAGAATAAGATTAAGGTTAAACCACCTTATGAACTCTCCAAGGGTAATAAGGGAAAAGCCGATCGCTATGACCAATGTGTCTTTCCTCTTATTCCGAGAATACGTCCACGTGGTTTCGACGACTCCGTAGAGCAACAGGAGGACAGAGACAGACTTGAGTACGGTGGCACTCGATGCGATCGTGACGACCAGTGAGGGCACTACCAGCAGCTGTGCTCCAGCTACCACGTCTATGACGTGGGAAAAGGCGAGGAAGAAGTAACCAAGAACTTCAAAGAGGGCAGCTGCGATGAAAAATAGGGATACGAAAAGCGCGAGACTTGGGAGTAAACCTAATTGGGCTAGACCGGAGATGCCAGAGAGTGCGAAGCCCACGCCCAAGAGAGCAAAGGCCAGAGATAATCTAAGAAACGTCGCACTGCGTGTCTCCTTTAATCCTCGATAAGCGATCCTTGCTAGGGAGAATACTATGAATGCTCCGACCAGTTGAAGCAAGTTATCGAAGACAATAGCTAGGTCGGCGGGCACCCTGCTCCGCCGTCGTCAGTCCTAGGATTTTATTAAATGTTGGGGAGTTAAAGACGATGACTGAAGGGTCAACTCGTCTCATACCTAGCGAAGATACAGATATAGAAAATAGGCTATAGCAGCGACGATTAGGATGGGGGAGGTAGCGAAATAGAAGTCTCCTCTCCTGTAGACGTAAACGAGGAAAGGCGGTAATTTTTCAACCGATTCAGGGCTCGGTGCCAGTCTAACTATGAATGGGAAGAGTATGAGCAGAGTCCCGGCTATCACGAGAAGTATTCCCGACGTTGTCAAAATGTTCACTTCCGTCCACGGTCTCCAGTCGCTTGTGGTTCTGTTGGGCTAAAAAATTTTCGACGACGTGTTGGGGCCATAAGGGCTTTATTGCCGCACTTGACTCGCAGTGGGGGGTGGCTAATTCCACGGATACACGGGAGCTTCCGCTGCGCATATACTCTCTAGTGTACCTCTCTTTAGTGACGGCGCTCATCGTCCTCATGTTGTCGTCGTTCGGAGTGGGCGCTATCACCGTTTACGATACCCGTTTGGGTGCGGAATCGGTTTCTCGCGCAATTCACAGTCTTCCTGTCTTCATTATCGGCTCCGGCCTCTTGGTCCCGGTCTCCTTGACTCTAGGCGAACTTTTTGCCATCCTCTGGTCAATCTATCTCATCCTATTCGTCATGGCGATGTCTGGTCCGTCAAAGAACTTTGTTTCCGTGATGAAAGATCTTCCCCGTCTCGGTTCGGAGGCGGCTAAAGGGAATTCAATCTTCAATGTTGCGGGGATCTTCTCAGCCCTAGTCGTCCTCATTACGGCAATAGACTTCTTTCAAGAGAGAGCAGGAATCCCGACAGGTTCACTTCCAGAGACCGATCCGATAAGAATGTTCGTCTCCCTGTCCTATGCGCCTTTGGTAGAGGAGATCGGGTTCCGAGTCACAATTGTAGGTCTAGTGGCACTCTTTCTCCTGAAGGGACGGCAAGTTGGGTGGAAATCGGCCTACGTTTTATGGAGTCCCGCGAAATATCTGAAGATTATCCTCGGAGAAGAACAGTATAAGTCAGCTTTCAAGTTCCTCCTCATTTCGGTGGTCGCTAGCGCGATCTTCTTCGGAGTGGCTCACGAGCTTTACGGGGCTGGCTGGAAAATCGGTAAAATCAGTACCGCTTCTCTTGCCGGGCTGGGACTTGGCTGGCTTTATCTGGAGTATGGTCTCCCCGCAGCAGTGCTCTTGCACTGGTCCTTCAATTATTTCGGCAGCGCCTTCTTTTTCTACAGCAAAGCGGGCGGTCCGACATCACTAGACCCCATTATCGACTTCCTTCTCTACTCCGTAGGAACCCTCTCGCTAATCGGCTATGGAATTTCTGTCTATCAGCGAGCGGTTTCTCGATCTACCTAATTTCTGGCATCCTTAACCAGAGAGAAGATTCTTCGATCCTTTAGTTTTTCTCTTCCCTTAAGAGCTGACAACTCAATCAGGAACGCAACCCCAACTATCTTACCTCCTAATCGTTCAACCAGCTCACAGGCTGCTGAAGCTGTACCACCTGTGGCAAGCAGGTCGTCTACTACCAACACTCTCTGTCCCCGATGTATTGCGTCTTCATGGATCTCAAGTCTCTGCTTTCCGTATTCAAGTTCGTACGTCGCCTCAATCTTCTTGCTGGGAAGCCTGCCAGACTTTCGTATGGGAACAAAAGCCGCATTGAAACGATCCGCCAACGGGGCCCCTAGGATGAAGCCTCTCGATTCCACAGCCGTTACAACATCGATCCTAAGCCGCTTGAATTTCCGCTCCAATAGGTCAATCGCAGCTCTGAAAGCTCTGGGGTCTGCGAGGAGGGGTGTAATATCCCTGAAGAGAATACCTTTAACGGGAAAATCGCGGACCAGACGAACTCTAGCTTTTAGGGACTGTAAATCTCTCACCCCTCAGCTTGTTCGTCGACATCATATTAACGTGAAACGCATAGTCTTCTTAAATACATCTGAGATGCGATGGGATAAGTAAATTGTGTATCTTGGGAAGAAGCGAACTCACAAAGCTTGTTGAGAAGTTGAAGTGCATCTATCCCTTCGACTATCACCTCCTGGACGGAGATGGTTATGTGCTGACGGTGAAGGAGGAGACGACTTTGAATTACCTGGAGCACAAGAACCTCATTTCATATGAAGTCATATTTACGCCCCCGAGTTACGTCGCACACCTTACGGCCAAAAGCCGATACGGAAGGCTCGGTCTTTCCTTCCTTAACGCAGCCAAGGTGCACAGCGGTTATGTAGGGCGCCTAGCGCTAGAGCTTGTAAATCTAAACAATGAAAGAAAAGCCATCACAATCAAGAGGGGAGATCCCCTGATGCATATAGAATTCGTTGAGCGCAGTGGCGATCCGGCTCCTTATACAGGGGAGTACCAGTTTCAGTATATGACGGACGAGGAGGTCAGAATGTATGAGGAGTTACTTACTAGGGAATTTCCGACTATCTACACCACTGAGACACTATCCAAAGGTTCTCGGCTAAGAATTCGCGTTCAGTAAACTAACGTACTTCAGAGTCTTAGTGCAGCCTTAAGCCCCTTGTATCTATTGCGAATTGTCACTTCCGTCACGCCAGCCGCTTCGGCTACATCCTTCTGAGTCTTATTTTCGCCTTCTATGACGCACGCAACATAGAGAGCTGCAGCTGCCAGTCCCATAGGATCCTTACCCGCAGACGTCATGGTTTCCTGTGCTCTTCTTAGGATCTCAAGAGCCTTCCTATTCGTCTTTTCAGAGAGGCCTGCCTTACTTGCTATTCTCGAGACGCATTTAGTAGGATCGACTACCGGCATCTTCAGCTCCATCTCTCTTAGGAGCAATCTATAACATCTTGCGATATCCTTCTTCTTTACATTGCTGACTGCAGACACATCCTTCAGCGTTCTCGGCGTTTCGGTCTCCCTGCAGGCCGCGTATAGGGAGGCAGCGATCAAAGCTGAGATGGAGCGACCTCTCACCAAGCCTCGGTCTAACGCCTTTCGATAAATATAGGCCGCCTTTTCAACAACAGCGTCGCTCAGAGCCAGCTTATCGGCTAGCCGATCTAACTCACTGAAGGCCTGACGCAAATTTCTGTCGACAGGCTCATGGACTTGACTCCTTCCATCCCATGTTCTGAGACGCTCGATGGTCGCTTTCATAGAGGCGGGTAGGGACTTTCCCGAGGCATCTCGGTCCTCAATTCCAATTACTGTCGCCAAACCCATATCGTGCATGGCGAGTGAGGACGGTACACCAGCCCTGCTCCTGTCCTCCTTTTCCTCCTTAGAAAATGCGCGCCACTCTGGCCCTACTTCTTCGATCTTCTCCTTGACTACAAAGCCGCAGTTACTGCAGAACAGCTCTCCTGCAGCAGTGTCTACAACCATCGGCCCTTTAGTGCATCTAGGACAGCGGTCTATACTCCTCTGCAGTTTGAATAAGGACGATAGGTCACGCTCTGCGGACAACAAAATACACCAGAGAGGATTTATATCCTACCCCGATTTCGTCCCGATGTAATATTTAAGCCTTCTGGTCAGTCGTATTCCCGCTTCCCGATACCATCGGGACTTGCACGCACCGCTCTCAGTCCTATTGCTCCTGAGCGTTATGCATCCCATTATTATGGCCGTTTTGACACCGAGCATACCGATATTGCAGGGCTTGCCACAGAAACGTAGATTTTGAAACGAAAAATAGGAGTTCGCTGGAAAGGCTGGTCGTTCCGGCTTGGAAATAACGACGGTTGGTCTTACCTGTCCTAGGGGTGTGAATATCATAATTGGGCAAAGCCATTTCATCAAAACCGTCGAGGACCTATACGAGACTCTGGCAGCTAGCAGCCCATCGATCAAGTTTGGAGTGTCCTTCTGCGAGTCGAGTGGTCCATGCCTTGTTCGTCACGATGGGAACGCTGAGGAGCTGGAGAACCTAGCCATCGAGTATGCTTCC
>JAHFOH010000116.1 GCA_023266955.1 Nitrososphaerota archaeon | reverse complement strand
CTAACGAAGGTCTAGTCTTCGTTCACAAAGGTGTGAGGATAGCGCACGTCGATCCTAAGGGTCATGTAGATCCTGAATATCGGATCAAAGTCTTCGATGAAAGTGGCATAGACGTTCAGGCAGTTTCTCTAACGACTCCTAGCTTCGCTGGCATGGACAAGCGGACCGCTGTGAAGATCGCGAAGCAGGTAAATGATCATTATGCGGAAATACAGAAGCGATATCCCGAAAATTACGTTTTCCTGGCGGCTCTACCGCTGCAAGATGTGGATGAATCTCTAGATGAGATAGATCGCTGCATTAAGGATTTAGGATTCAGAGGCATCGGTTTGTTTACTAACGTTGACGGTACCTACGTTGATAATCCTCATTTCTATCGGATATTTGACAAAGCCGTAAGGCATGACGCGCCTGTGTTCGTTCACCCTGCCACGCCTATGGTCGCAGACTTCCTGAAAAAGTATCATGTCCCTGTACCCCTTTGGGGGTATACCTATGAAAGCACCATACTGCTGACGCGACTGGCATGGAACGGAGTTTTGGAAAAATATCCCAATCTCAAGGTGGTAACCACGCATCTTGGCGGTTTCGTACCATTTCAGTTGGAACGAATAAACTACGCCTACAGGGGCTACTCAAGGGAATTAGGTTACAAGCCTTTACCCAAGACGCCCAGTGATTATCTAAAGAAGGTCTACTATGATGCCGTGAACTTCTATAAGCCGGCGGTAGAACTAGTCTACAAGTTCGTGGGTGGTGATCACGTCCTCATGGGCACTGACTATGCTCATAGGGTTGGAGATCCTAGAAGAGCTGTGCCCAACATAAGAGAACTAAACATACCGGAAGAAGACAAAACAAAGATTTTGGGCAAGAATGCTGCCAAGCTCCTGAAGTTGGAATAGCTACCAGAGTTTCTTAACTATCAGGCTTACGGACGCAGGTACCCTCGTTTTATTTATCGCTTGGATTATCGAAAGTGCTTCCCAAGGTATAAGAGAGCCAGTGAGCTGCAAGTATAGAGAGTTTGAATAGGCTTGTCGTGAAGTGGTGTGGAATGGACTACGGGCAGACTCTCATGGATCACAATTCCCTGCACCAGAGCCTCATAATTCCCGAGGTCTATCGGGAACTGGGTAGGCCTGAGGAAGGAGCAGTACGTGTTCGCATGTACTATGATCTTCGCGATCGGGTGGGGGGCACTGATGTCCCTCTTCCTCAACGAGTCCGACTTTTGAAGGAATCCCACCGATCCGAACTCTATCGAGAGGTTTTTGAAGATGATCCACGAGCCATCGCGCTGTATCTCGAGAAGGAGGCACAGGGCCTCACTCCACCCAAAGGCCTCGCGGAGGCGTTAGAATATCTTAAGCGTAAATCGATTCACCTCGCGATTGTATCCGAAGCCGTGTCTACGGACGGCATCAGACGATTCCTTACGGAACATCGGCTCGATGCATTTTTTGAGGAACTGATTACTCCTGCCGGCGCATACGGCCATGATGATATTGTAGATCAGAGATTTGTTGGGTTGACTAAGAGAGATGGCAAAATATACGACCGGCTTGTTCAGGTTCTCGCCGAACGAGGAATCAACCCTGATGAGGCGCTAATAGTGGGTGATGATCCGAAGATGGATATCGCGCCAGCGAAGGCGCGAGGCATGCACGCTATTCAGTATACAGGTGTGATTGACCGAGGCGCATCTAGCGCAGATTATGTAATCCACAACTGGGAAGAAATCTCAGCTATTCTGTGAATCATTAACCATAGCACTTTATAGCCGGCACATCCAGAGTTTGACCGTAGCAATATGCCGGTAGGTGTCTTACTGAATTGACCACGGCTAGCACGGTCACAGAGTATCTTGAAAATGTAGTTCCTCTCTGGGAAGTTCTGAAAGGGCTGATTCCGAAGGAACCAGCTAAGCTTGTCCAGCCGTATCGCTGGAACGGAAAGGAAATCATTGCACGACTGCGGCAAGTTGCGAAAGAAATCCAAGTTGGAGAAAACGTCGAGCGACGTGTTTTGGTGCCCGTGAACCCGGGGTTGAAGGTAGTGGGGCTGTATGCGGCGACTCACACGATCTACGTGGGCTTTCAGATTGTGCTGCCTGGAGAGGTTGCGGGAGCTCATCGCCACACACCATTCGCTGCACGCTTCATGATTGAGGGCAAGGGCTCCACAGTCGTAGATGGAATGAAAGTTGACTTCGAGGAGTCAGACTATGTCGTAACCCCGAGATGGTCGTGGCATGATCATACAAACGAGGGGTCGATGCCAGCTATCTGGCTTGATGTGCTAGACATACCTATCCCCCGAATGTTGCATGCCACATTCTTCGAAGACTATCCCCAGGAAATACAGCCGGTTACGCTCGCATCCTCGTTAAATGTCCGCCCCAAGGTAGCCCCCTCCGTATGGCAAAAAGGAGAAACACCTGCATTCATCTTCAAAGGTCGGGAAGTAATCCAAGTGCTCAAGGAGATGTCGAAGCAGGGCACAGATGACCCCTTCGACGGGATTGCCCTGACGTACGTCAACCCACACACTGGTGGAGATGTTTCGAGCACTCTCGGCACATCCATCAGTCTCCTCAAACCAGGAATGAAGACACGCGCACATCGTCACACTATGAGCGTCGTCAACTATGTGGTGCGTGGCCGAGGATTCGCAATTATCGATGGCAGACCGTTTCCTTGGGATCAACACGACATCTTGGTCGTGCCACCCTGGACATGGCATGAATATTCGAACGAAGGAAATGAGGAAGCAATCTTGCTAGCAATCACAGATGCTCCAATGTTGCAACGCCTCGGCCTCTACCGCGAAGAAGTGCATCCTGAGAGCTTCCAAGCTCGGTAATTCTACGCGTAAACTCAGTCAGGTAGAACTCTACTGATATGGGCAAGATAATTCCCCTTAAGAAATTCATCGCGCGTGAGTGGTACCCTGGAAACAAGACCGGGTCTACGGGGCTGCCATTTTACGCCGAGCCTCCTCGACTGTTTTCAAAGAAAGATGAGAAGACCTTCTGGATCTTAGACTTCCATTGGCCTAGAGGGCTCTCACCTATGGGTTCCGTTTTCTTGGAGGATTGTGATGCCTTCGCGGCGCAGGAAGCCGCAGAGAAGTTTGCCATCCCTCCCACAAGAGGAATGATGCATCGATGGGTTGGACCCCATGTTTACAAGTCACAAATCCTGGTCGAGTCACCTTGGGAGATTCAGAGAAGAGAGCAGAGATTCAGAGCCACTGTAGCGCCATTCCTTGAAAATTTCAGTAAAATCTGGCAAGGATATACCGACGAGATTATGGAGGGTCTGAAGTACTTTGAGGAATACAATCTGGAAAAAGCATCGTTCCCGGAGGAGCTTAGACGTCTCATTGAAGAAGCAAGAAACTTTCACAAGAGATGTTGGCAAATCCACTTTGAAGTAATGTATCCTCTTTCTTCTAATTACGTCGCTTTCAGACAACTCGCAATCGAACTTGGCATTGAATCGAACGAGGTGCCCAAGATGCTTCAGGGATATGATACCAAGTTTGTCGAGACTGACAAGGAGCTGTGGAGGTTGGCTAGGCTTGCCAAACAATTGGGTCTCCAAGAGATCTTCCTGCGAAAAAGGCTTGAGCAGATACCAAGAGAACTAGAAAAGAATCATTCAGGAAAGACTTGGTTGCAACAGTTCGCCACATTCATGGCAATTTATGGGTGGAGAACGGAAGGAATCTCTGACATAATGCTTCCAAGCTGGATCGAGGATTCTACCCCTCCATTAGGAAACATCAAGACCTTCCTGATGAGAGGAACTTACTACGATTTTGACGCTTCAAGGAAAGAGGCTTTAGAAGTAAGGGAGCGAACGGTCCAGCTTGCCCTTCAAAAGATTGCTAACGAAGAAGATCGAAAGAAATTCACGATTATGCTAGAAGTGAATCGCAAAGCGAACTTTGCATGGTGGAATGACGAACATAACTTCTACATCGATCTGCGCGCCACTATTCCTCTGCGGAGGATATGTCTTGAAATCGGTAAACGGCTTGCTAAGAAGAAGCTCGTCTTAGAACCTGATGACACTTTGTTCATGTTCTATCCTGAGCTCATCGACACTCTGGAGGACCCCAAGAGCTTTGACTGGAATCGTATGAGGAGACTCGTCAAAGCGAGAAAAAAGTACTATTACCACTGGAGAGATAAAAGATCTAAGCTCCCCAAGCTGGTAGGAGCGGTGCCTACCGAGGTAACAGACCCGGTCTTCATAGAGATCTTCGGAATCCATCATGCTTTCTTGGAATCGATACGTCATGAGGACGAAAAAGTGGAAGAACTCATTGGCGTTCCAGCGTCGCAAGGGGTAGCGGAAGGTCGGGCAAGGGTTCTCCATACCGCCGAAAAACTTCATGAAGTATTGCCGAATGAGATTCTCGTCTGCGAAGCAACATCTCCCAACTGGACGCCTGCATTCACTAAGATAGCTGCATGTGTATGCGATGGAGGAGGAACTCTTACTCATGCTGCAATAATCAGTCGAGAGTACGGTATACCTTGTGTAGTCGGAACAGCGATTGCGACTAAGCAAATTAAGAATGGTCAGATGGTTAGGGTAGACGGTACCAAAGGAACAGTGCGCATCTACAAATAATCTAACGAACTGCTTAGCCATGTCACTTCAATACATCTAAGTGGACGAAGAAATTATCGGTAATTTAGACGAAAGTAGCTGCATGACTCAGGTTTATAAAGAGAAATAGCCGCTCAATGCCCTCAATGTCTATCACACAGGAAATCCTTCGAGGGCGAGTTCACTTCTACGTCTCAGAAAGCCGCCTAGTGGCTGGATTCGTTGCATCAAGTGCCGGCGTGTTAATGGCGACGGCCTTTGGTATCTGGTTTAAGGCGGTGGGCTGGACCCAATTCGACTTCAACTCTCTCAACGCCTTGTATTGGGCAGGCTCCGCAAAAAACAACTTTGGCCTGAACCTATCACCTGAATTCACCTACGCGCTGGGAGCCTTCGCTCACTACTTGCAGGGGATTGTCTTCGGTCTAATCTTCGTATTCGTCGTCCATCCCAACTTTC
>JAHFOH010000115.1 GCA_023266955.1 Nitrososphaerota archaeon | reverse complement strand
GGGAATGCCATTGATGAACATCTATCTCCCCCTAGACCAGATAGGAAGGGAGGTTCTGCTGGATACCGTAAAGAAGGCTAGAATAAGAACAGTAAAGGATCTAATTCAATCCTTTGAAGCTATTCCTGAATTTGCCAATGCTAGCACTCGCATTGCCCTAAGAATGGGAAGCGAGCAGAATGAGCCGGGGAAGATTGCATTAGTTTTTGCTGCTGGCACCAACGGCGGTTATCCAGTTGCTAAAGCGTACTTTGATCACGGTATTGACACTGTCATCTATCTGCACATCGATTACGATGAGCTCCGTAGATTGCGTGAGAATTCTCGGGGGAACTTGATAGTTCTCGGGCATATAGCTGGAGACTCGATTGGCATCAACATGTTTCTCAGGGAGCTGAGGAATAATGGCTTAGAGGTAGTCACTGTAGGGATTATCGAACCTGGAATACTAGACTTCTCATAGTCAAATTCCCGGAGGTTCTTCATTCTTAGGCTAAGGATGAAGAAATATCTCGTGATTTGTGATTCGTCACCGTGTCCACACATAGGATATCGTTCCAAGATTAATATCCACCCTAAGGTGTGGGTTATTTAGCACCGTATATGGGCCACATCTACGTCGAGGCTAGTCTTAGGGGTCAGAAGCAGTCCAAGAGGGTGAAGATGCTGGTTGATACAGGGTCTAGATATCTTATGATATCGACGGAGCTAGCCACTGAGTTAGGCGCTATCAAGCTACCAGGACGGATACCCACATCTTTCGCCGATGGAGCGCGAGAAGAGCTAGAATGGACTGGTCTCATTGTTGAGCTTGAAGAAAGGAGAGGAGGAGCGATTGCCGTGATAAGGGAGTGTGAGGAACCTCTCCTAGGGGTGGAAGCTCTAGAAGCCCTAGGACTGAAGGTTGACCCAAGCACTGGCAAGGTTGAGGCCACCAGAGAATACGGTGCGCGGGCCTAAAACCCTCAGACAGAACTCTGCACCTGCCGTATCTTAGGTGCAAGCAAAACATGATTGCGAAGCGCTATGCTGCTGGCATGCTGAACCCACCGTCACAGACAACAAAATTCCCCGTCATATGCATCGAATCATCCGATGCTAAGAAAAGCACAATCGGAACAATGTCTTCAGGCTTAGGTATTCTCCTCAGCGGAGTGTGATCGACTATCCACTTTCTCCTCTCAGGAGTCCAGTCGGGACGTTTTACGGTCGATTCGGTCTCCATGTATCCGGGACCGACTGCATTCACCCTTACCCAAGGAGCAAATGCTAGAGCATAGGACTTGGTGAGGCCTATGACTCCATATTTCGACGCAGCATATTGAGGTGCTCTTGGGCTACCAGTTACAACAACGTTCGAACAAACGTTCACTATGACGCCGCGCTTCTGCTCCAGCATACGTTTACCGATTTCATGTGTAACGAACATCGTCCCTTTGATATCTACTGAAAGAACTCTGTCGATGGATTCTTCGGTTATCTCTCTCCAAGACATCTGACCCCAGGCTACATCTCCAGAATTGTTCACAAGGATGTCCAGCCTCCCAAACTCCTTCCAGACTGTTTCAACCATATCCTTCACCTCGCTCCACTTCGTTATGTCCGCCTTGACCGTGATAGATTTTCTTCCAAGTTTTTGGATTTCTTTCGCGATGACTTCAGCGCCTTCGGCCGACTTGTTATAGTTGAGTGCGACATGTGCTCCCTCTTTCGCTAGTGCCTGAGCGATTAAACTTCCAAATCCCCTACCAGCTCCTGTTACCAAGGCGAACTGATCTAGTAGCCTTTGGCCTAGAGGATGGTCACGTCTTTTCCTCTCAACTTCTCCTTCGACTTTTGCCTGGCCAGGAAGACTACCCCAACTCATACTAATGAAGGCGGTCGCTGCTCGACTCTAATTAATCTGTAGCGGAGTCTTCAGGTCTTCTCGCTTACCGCTCCTTTGGTGAAACTGCAGTTCTTGGAATTTTTGTCGTTGAGATCTAGATAAGAGAGTTGTTTCTCTGAAGGATTGCAACTACATTCCAAGTTGTGGTAAGGGCTACAAGACTATATCTTGAAAAGTTCCTGTAGATCTTCTAAAGCTTCATTCTGCTCCTTGTTGCGAATGTACTAAATCTCCTATACCCTGATTGAACTATAATCGTACCCTCCATTCATAGAAGATACTTAGAATACTATTCGTAAGATCCGCGTTGCAGTGTCGATGTGGAAAAATGGGGATGAAGGGCTAGCCTGTGACGACAACCGTTGCCTTCATCCAAGGGTGAAGGCTGCAGTGGTAGGTGTACGTGCCAGGCTGCTTGAAAGTGTAGGTATAGGTATCTCCAGGACCTTTAACGCCAGAGTCGAATAAGTTCGTGTCGCTTGTAATTGTGTGGGTTTGGCTGTCTCTGTTAACCCATGTGATAGTTTGTCCAACTTTCGCTTGGAAGGTGACGGGGTCAAAGAACTTCGGGTTGCTCTGGGACGCGGCCCCAGACACAATTGTGATATCGGCGGAGGTTGGGATATTAAGGAGCTTCTGTTCTACGGGACCTGCCAATAACCCTACGACCAAAGCGCCAACGATGAATCCTAAGGAGAGTAGCACTACAACACCAGATCGCGGAATTGTGCGAGGTACATCAGTTGCCGCCACAATCACAGCGCGTCCGCGCCAGACCTTACGCAATCCGAGAAGCGAGTAGATGAAAGATGCAGCAATCAAGGGGAAGAGCGTGGCGATAAAAAAGAACTCCCCCGTGTTTGCTGGATACGCTAAGACTCCTAATCCATGATCCCAATTTATTACGCTAAAGCCAAACAGGAAAAAGCCAGTCAGGGCTGCTGAGCCGATATAGCCAACACGGTATTGACGCCAAACTCCGATAGCAGCTAACAGTGCGATGATCATAAAGGGGATGTTGAAGAAAATGAAATCTGGTATGGTACCACTGGTTACGAGAGACGCAAGAGCAATCAGAACAAAATTTAGATCGAAGTAGGCGAAGGTGACAACGGGAACAAGGGTGTTGAGGGATCGGAAACGTGAAGATCTTTTCATCTTGTTTCACTACCCTGTGACTACTACTGTGGCCTTCATCCAAGGGTGAAGGCTGCAGTGGTATGTGTATGTGCCTGGCTGTGTAAAAGTGGTCTTGAATGTTAAACCGGATTCCATGATACCAGAGTCGAATAGTGGTGTGTCGCTTGTGACGGTGTGGGCTTGGGTATCTCGATTAACCCAAGTAACAGTTTGACCCACGTTAGCTTGGAATGTGGCGGGAGCATAGAACTGTGGATTGGTCTCGACACCAGCATTAAGCACGATTGTGATGTCGCCTTGGCCAGTGCCTGCTATCAGCCTGTTTATTGTAGGTCCTGCCAAGAGACCTACGGATAAGCCTCCAACAATAAACCCGATAGCAACCAACACTATAACACCAGATCTGGGAATAGTGTGGACTGGTGCTGCTGGTTTGACGTTGCTCTTGGCTCCGCGCCATACTTCACGCAGTCCTAGGATAGAATAGATAAGCACACCCAAGGATAAAGGGACGACCGTGACGACGCCTACAAACTCGATTGTGTTTGCTGGGTTCGTGAAGAGATCTACTACTCCATGCTGCGGACTAGCACTGAAAAGCGCGAAGACAAGACCACTTACCGCTACTGCAGCGATATAGCCAACTCGGGATCGACGCCAAACTCCTATGGCAGCACTGGCGATAGCGAGCGCAAACGGGATCAAGAAGACGATCTCTAAAGATGATATGGCACCAGTACTAGCAATAATGTAGATGATGAAGCTTAGGAAGAAAAGGTCGAAGTAAACAAAGCCAGCAAAGGGGACGGCGACGTTGAGGGAACGAAGACGGGAAGAGCTTTTGGGCCCAGGTTCTTCCATACTGATATTGTTCTGATGCTGACCTCTTAAGTACTGCTCGAGTCTAATTGGTCAAACGGAACAATTTTAAGAGAAAGTATACATTTTCACGGATTAGGTTCAGCTAAGTGGACAAACTAGACATCAAAATACTCAGGGAGCTTATCGAAGGTCAAGCTGCTTCTCCCCTCCCACCTGATGTTAGAAGGTCCTTTGGAGTAATCGGTAAGAAATTTCACGTTAGCGAGGATACAATCAGAAATAGGATCAAGAGGCTTCAGCTAAAGGGCTTCTGGCAAGGTTGGAAGCTTCTCATAAATCCCAATATCTTAGGTCTAAGCACAATCGCGCTGTTTTTCGACGTTCTACCCCCGTCTTCTAAAGATGATTCAATCCGGAAGTTCAAGCTGATACAAGGCGTATTAGTGATCGTCAGTTATTACGGTAGTTCATTGGCCGTCATCCTCTATCATGAGAGTGAGCAATCTCTGAGGAAACAGATTGAATTAATTCAAAGAATATCAAATACAGAAAATATGGATCACGCCAACATTCCATTTCCAGAATGCAACATTAATTTATCAAAAACGGATTGGAACATAGTTAGGACTCTTCAAAAAGATCTCCGCAAATCATACAATGCGGTCTCCAAGGAGCTTGGTCTGTCAAGCAGGACTGTGAGAAGAAGGCTAGCAACGATGATTCAAGAAAGAGCCTTGTTTGCGCTCGGATCTCTCAATCCAGAAGTCTTGCAGGGGGCTATACTAGTTGATCTGCTCGTCCACTATGCCAGCCCTGAATCTAGAGCTGAAGTTGATCGGAAGATAATTTCTCAATTGGATGACTATCTATACTATGCTGGGCTTTGGGTTGGGCTTGGCTTATTCAACTTAATCATTCCAAACATCTCGAAGGCTCAGGAGATATTGAATTGGGTAAAGGAAGAGCCTGGTGTTAGAAGTGCACGCATAGAACTGCAACAGGAACGTATCGAATTGTACGAAGTCTTGAACGAACAGTTGGAGAAGAAGTTCGCGCAAATACTGGCTTAACGTTAGTAATCAAGCATAAATGGACAGATTGTTTTAGAGATTTTGCTAGGAAACAGAACAACGATAGTTGCAGTCTAGTAACTCATTGCATTGTCATGAAAGATTTGGGCGTAGAAGAAATCTATTCTTTCGATGGTCATTTTGACAATCTCCATGTTAAGAGGATAGAAAG
>JAHFOH010000114.1:1474-5113 GCA_023266955.1 Nitrososphaerota archaeon | reverse complement strand
ACTTTGGAGCCTATTTTCGAAAAACATGTTGAAGAGCTCAGAACGATGGGATGGATAGGAGCTAAGCATGTGGAAATTGCGACGCGAATGGACCGTGCCGCAGACGAACTCTATGCAGATGAAGTAGAGTTGTATCTGAAGAGGGAGCCGAATCCTGAAGGACATCAGAAGGTTTTGGGCAAGTACGGTCTCTTGGGCATACAGGTGCCTCAAGCATACGGTGGTCTAGGAGGGGATGCACTTGCCCTTTCACTAGCGTTCGAACGTTTAGGACAAGTAGGCATGGGTCCAGTTACATTTCTGGACGTACAGTGTTGTCTGACTGAAGCCATTCTGAATAGATGGGGAAGCAAGAAGCAGAAACGAGAATACTTGACTCCGGCAGCTAAAGGAAAGAAACTGATAGCCTACTGCCTTACAGAACCTGAAGCTGGGAGTGATCCAGCTTCACTTACAACGGAGTTCGAGGAGGCTAAAGACGGTTACAGAATCACCGGGACGAAGTACCTTATCACCAACGGATCTGTCGCTGATGCCTACATCATCTTCGCCTATCCGAAGGGTAAGAGAGAACGTATGTCAGCTTTCCTCGTCGACCGAGATGAAAAACACGTAAAAGTTGAGATGAGACTTAAGGAAAAAGTCGGTCTTTTCACCTCGGACACAACCCTCCTTCAGTTTGATGAAGCCTTCTCGCCTAAAGAAAACCTAGTAGGGGAATCAGGTAGAGGATTGCCTGTAGCATACACTGGTCTTCTAAGTGGGCGCATAGGGATTGCAGCAGGTTGTGTAGGCGTCATCGAAGACTGCCTTAATTCCGCCACAGAGAGAGCCAAAAGCCGGGTTCAACACGGAAAACTCATTGGAAAGCATCAGCTAATTCAGAGGCGAATCGCTGCAATAGCCGAGTATCTTGAAATGGCTAGGTGGCCAGTATATGCGGCATCCCTGTGGAAGAGGAAATACGATCTAAAACCTGAAGATCAAGAGCTGCGTAAACTGACTGAACATAACAGCACCATCGCTAAGGTAATTGCTACCAAGTCTGCTTGGGAGGCCTCTGATCATGCCCTCCAAATCTTCGGAGGCTTCGGCTACTCTATTCTGTCAGCTCCTGGTAGGCATTATATCGATGTTCGTGCCACTCGGATCTACGAGGGAGCTGACGAAGTATTGGAGCTGAAAATTGCGTCGCATATACTTGGAAAGGAATTTGAGGCGTATAAGTAGGGTTTTGAAGGTCTTCTCCCTGAAGAGCATAGACTTATTCAAATTGACCCTCTAACTTTTGGAAGAATCATCAGGACTTCTTCGGGATCCCCTATTGCTTCGTATTCTCCTTCAATATACATCTTAGCAACGAGCGCCGACGTTATTGCGTCAAGCTCATGGTCCGTAATCGATTTTTTCATAACATCGCCGGTGAAACCGTACTGGACGAGTGTTTTTCTTAATACCTCAACGCCAGCTTTCTTCCTAGGTATGTTCAACAAATCCTGAGCAGCTCCTGGATATACCTCGATTACTTCAAAACCCTCCTTCTCCAAGATCCCCTTCAACCTGATACCTCTCTCTGTGAGTTTCCGCATAGGACCCAACGTGAGGGGGAAGAACTTGATACCTCTATTCAACAGCTCCCGATCACAGGCTCGCAGATGTATGTCACTCCTTTTCTCCAGAGATTCCCTTCCCTTAGGAAGCGCTAACGGAGCATCCACCGCTACTACGTGAGGTTTCAGTCTCCGAATTTCAGTGATGATCTCCGAATCATCATACAAAAGATTTGTCTTGACACTAAGGTTCCTTTTGAGGAGACAGAAACCAGTTGGTCTTGTTGCTGAGCCTGCTAGGTCGACCCCAACCACTATTTTCATTGGATTATAGCCACTGCCCTTACAGGAGAACCAGTTTCTCTTTACCCTCTTTGAATTTGAGGGGTAGTGCGATGAACGTGAACCTTGACTTACTTATGAGGCCAAGATTACATAGATTTTCGACGATTAACACCTCATTGGATAGAAGTGTGTTATGAGCTGGGAAGGAGGAATCATGCGGATGATCTAGGTTGGCAGAGTCAATGCCTACTAGGTCAACCTTACTCTTGACGAAAAATTCGGCTGAATCCTTTGAGGTTCCCGCATTAGATGTTGCAAGATCAATAAGTTTGGTTGCCATGACTCGGCCCCAATTTGACTTGATAGTTTAAGATTTAACCCCAACCAATTACAAAGTCTTCATACTTTGGTGAAAGTCAAGCATAGGGTAGTTATCGAAGCTCCCGCCAGCACTGCGAACCTTGGCCCAGGGTTTGACATCTTCGGTTTAGCTTTCTCCTCCCCCCAAGATAGAATCACCATTACTGTCGAACCTAGACCCACAATTAGAATTCATGTATCAGGAGCATACGCGAAGGGAATTCCTGACAGTCCAAAGGGAAATTCCGCGGGCTTAGCAGCTCAATCGATGATCAAAGAACTCGGTCTGAATAGTGGTCTAACGATGAAGATTGAGAAAGGGGTTCCAGTGGCAATGGGTCTTGGTAGCAGTGGTGCCTCTGCAGCAGCCGCAGCTATAGGCATCAACTTCCTCTTTGATCTTAGCCTGAGTCAAAATGAGCTGATAAGATTTGCAGCAATGGGCGAGAGAGCTTCAGCGGGCTTCGAGCACGCGGATAATGTATCGGCCTCCATATTGGGCGGTTTCGTAATAATTCGTTCTTACAAACCAATCGATGTCACAAGTCTCGAGGCACCGCTGAATATGGCTATCTGCGTGGCGTCACCAGCCATTAGAACTGCTGCTAGGAAGACCGGGGTAGCTCGATCAGTACTTCCAAAGAAAATTTCATTGAAGAACATGATCGCCAATGTTGGAAACGCTTCAACGATCGTAGCTGGTTTCGCCGCAAAGAATGTTGATTTGATTGGGAAAGCTATGCAGGATGCTGTGGTCGAACCGGCTCGGGCACAGTTGATACCAGGCTACTCCAAAGTCAGGGAGAAGGCGCTGAAATTTGGTGCGTCGGGAGTAGCGATAAGCGGTGCTGGACCATCTATCATCGCATTGGTGGATGAAAACAAGGCTGATCCTTTCACAGTCGCAGAGGCCATGAGAGAAGGTTTTGACTGGGTCGGGGTGCGTTCTTCGAGCTTTGTGACGAAAGCAGGCAGAGGTGCGAGAGTGATAGAGGCGGAGTGACTCTTCAAGTCTGCATAAATTGTTCAACAGAATACAGTATTGACGAAACAGTCTACTTTTGTCGGAAATGTGGACAGCTCCTCGAAATTAAGCTGGACATTGAGGAATTGAAGGAGAAGACGTCAAGTCGCGAGTGGAGGAAAGCTCGACTTTCAGTCTGGCGATACAGGCCATTCATATCAATTGCAGATGGCACTGAGCCCGTCTCTCTAGATGAGGGGGGAACAAGCCTTCTTCGTGCAAAGAACCTCGAGCACGAGTTGAAGATGAATAGCGTCTACGTAAAGGTTGAGGGGGAGAATCCTACAGGTTCGTTCAAGGATAGAGGCATGACTGTTGGGGTCACCCGTGCTAAAGAATTGAAAGTCAAGACCGTTGTATGTGCATCAACTGGAAATACCTCTGCATCTCTAGCAGCTTACGCCGCAAAAGCCGGCTTAA
>JAHFOH010000114.1:0-1374 GCA_023266955.1 Nitrososphaerota archaeon | reverse complement strand
TCAGTTTTTCGAAGGGATTAAGCGGACTTAGCTTTTGACTCCAATTCGGCTTCAACCTTCTTCATCTCTCTGTACGCACTTCTGGCCCTCAGGATGGAGCTTGCCGATACTACAATGCCTGCTAAGGCCCCCAAAGGAGGAATGAAGAGAAGGAGAAGTATGCCACTAAGCCAAACTATTGCATAGGTTTGCATTAGGCTCCTAAGTCTGTTGTGCCTCATCTGAAGCAGGAGAAGATGCTCGTCTTCCACACTAACCACTCATCCTAATCCAGTATTATCTTTTTGTAAGTGACAGAATCATGCACTGTAAGTTGGTACTTCTTCTTAGTGCTGAGGACGTAGCTAGACTGACCACCACGCGGGAAGCTATTGAAGTTGTAGAGGAAGCGTTCAGGCAACAAGGTCTAGGCTCAATTCGGATGCCTCCGAGAATTCACGTCAGCTTTGGTGACAAGCCTGGATACCTCAGGTTGATGCCTGCAGCCATGCCCGCAATAGGCTACGCTGGGATGAAGGTCTACACACCAGTGAAAGGACTTGGCTTCCGATTCATGGTGCTGCTCTATGATATTGCAAGCGGCCAACTTCTGTCACTAATGAATGCGAATCGCCTCGGTCAAATACGCACTGGAGCTGCGTCAGGTGTAGCTACGAAGTTCCTAGCTAGAAATGATTCAGAAACTGTGGGTTTGTTTGGTACTGGCTACCAGGCTGAAAGCCAACTGCAGGCGGTCTGCGCAGTCAGGAAGATTAAGAGCTTCAAAGCCTATAGTCCAAACCAGGAGCATTGTCGAAAATTCTGCGACAAGATGGCTGAAACCTTGAGCATAGAGGCAGTTGCGGCACATAGGCCTGAAGAAGTTGTCAAGGGTGCTGACATAGTAATTACCGCAACAACGTCGAGGGAACCTGTTTTTGAAGGCCGTTGGCTGGATGAAGGTGTTCATGTCAACGCAATCGGTGCAAACTTCCCCGCCCATAGAGAGATTGATGATGAAACTGTAAGGAGGGCAAAGATCGTCGTAGACGACTACGAGCAGGCCTTTCTGGAAGCTGGCGATATAATCATCCCAATGAAGAATGGTGTCATTTCGGAGAATCAGATCCATGCTGAACTGGGAGAGATTGTTGTCGGAAAAAAGATTGGCCGTTCAAATTATGAGGAGATTACAGTCTTCAAATCACTGGGCATTGCAATTGAAGACGTGGCTCTAGCTTCAAGAGTATATGAGAAAGCGGTACAAGATGGCGTGGGTAGGAATATCGTCCTGTAGACATCGGACGAGATGGTAAATCCTATTATAACAACACGGATGGAGAAGCTCAACCAGCTGCTTGTCTTCTCGCGAATATAGAGACAGAATTTACATCC
>JAHFOH010000113.1 GCA_023266955.1 Nitrososphaerota archaeon | reverse complement strand
ATATCGCTCGACTGCCTCAGAAACCTATTCACAGTAATCTCAGCAATTATATCACAATATCTCGCAATCTGACCCAAACTCCAGATGATAGACCTTAGTGACGCAGCCATCTTCGCATCAGAAGAACCCACCATGATTTCAGATGTCAGCTCCCTCTCCTCCTCCGCAGCTTGCTTCGCCGTCTCCAACGCCTCATTCGCAAGTTTGATATCTCTAGTGAAAAGCGACTTCACCGTCTCTTCGAAAATAGTTTGCACCAGATCACCTAACTTAGAAAGACGTTTCATCATCCGATCATCAACATCAATCTTAAACTCCTTCAGCCTCATCACTTCGTTCGCTAAGTTCTCGACGAAATCCCCTATCTCCTCAAGCGTCTTAGCAGCCACTCTGTCGCCAGCAGCATGAAGAGGTGATTCAATGCCTATAGCAGCACCGATTTCTCTATGCCTGAGAGCAAGCAACAGTTGTCTAACGACGAGCCAGTACAGCTCATCCACCTCAGTCTCTATCCTTAGCGCTTCGTTTGCTAGCTCAGGCCTCCCCTTCCTTAGAGCGTTCAGCCCGGCATCAAACATGGAAGAAATCATAACGTGCATCCTCCTGATCAGACCGTCCACCGGGAATCTAGTGGGGTCGACGAAGCTCTGAATTGTCACTCTTTTCATAGTTAGCTCAACGATTTCAAGACCTCGCAGCCTCTTCACCACCCGCCTGATTTCTTCAAGATGCTCAGAGGAGAGCTCAATCTTTGACGAAACCACAATTGTGTCATATCCAAGAACGTAAGACCCCGTGATCAACCGCGAGAGAAGCTCGTTTTCTTTGCAGAGATCTGCGTTGATGTTGCATTTCATCGTGGTTTTTTCTGTGTACCCGGGCTCAAGTCTCAACGTTCCATCCGCGTCCTCGGTCAGAGTTACCACATCTCCCTGCTTTAGCCCAGTCTGCTTAACCCAATCTCTAGGCAGAGAAACGGCGAGGCTCGACTTTCCTACCCTCTGCACCTTCCGCGCCTCCCTAGGACTCTTGGATCCTGTAGTATTCGGAATCAAACCCTGTCGTACAGGGGTGCTCATTCTACTCTTATACCTCCTCTACATGCATGTATATATTGTAAGTAGATTATACTTATAGGTTCACCGAAGTACATACAACCTCGAAAATGGTAGCTAGTAGCCTATCCTGGTTGATAGGCGGAGCCCAAGGGAGCGGAGTTGACACATCCGCCAACGTCTTTGCCAGGGCTTGCGGAGTAGGTGGACTACAAGTCTTCGGCAAAAGGGAATACTACTCCAACATCAAAGGGGAGCACAGCTACTTTCAAGTTAGAGTCTCAGATGGAGTCGTCAGGTCACACGTAGATAGAGTTGAGTTACTCGCAACATTCGACGATGAAACAGCCGTCAGACATACTCGCTCAGTAGTTCCAAACGGAGGAATCATCTACGATCCCACACTCATCAAGACAAAGATTGCAAACGTTCCGACTCTTGAAACGCCCGTCATTCTCGGCCTCGAAGAATATCTGAGGAGTAAGGGCCTCGAACCCACGCTGGAAAATCTTCTCATAGATGCCAAGAATAGCGGAGTGCATCTTTACCCATTACCCTACAATGAGCTACTCCATGTGATTGGAAAGGAGATTCACGAGGAATCGGCCAGCATCTTGCAGAGGATGGTTAACGTGATGGCTGTGGCTGCTTCTTTCGCACTGTTGGAGTATGACTTCGAAACTTTGACTAAGGCTATCAGGCTAACCTTCAGGGCGAAACCGAAGGTTGTTGACATGAATATTCATGCTTCAAGGAAGGTTTACGAGTACTTCACAACGCAGATGTACAATAAGAGCTTCCCCTTCAAGCTTCAGACGATTAAGACTGATGAGCAGAGGATACTTGTATTAGGCAGTCAAGCGGTCGGATTGGGGAAGCTAATCTCTGGGTGCCGCTTTCAAACATACTATCCCATTACACCAGCGAGTGATGAGAGTGAGTACCTCGAGGGGCATGAGGTCTTTGATATGAAGCCTCCTGCTCTAACGAGTCAAGTTATGGAGAATCCTCAGGTGGAGGAGGTAGCGTATCTAAACAGTAAAGGATCTGTTGTCGTTGTTCAAACGGAGGATGAGATAGCAGCAATAACCATGGCCATTGGCGCAAGTTTAGCTGGAGCAAGGGCAGCAACATCCACCTCAGGACCAGGATTCTCACTCATGGCAGAAGGCACGGGATGGGCAGGAATAAACGAAGTTCCTGTGGTCATAACGCTCTATCAGAGGGCGGGTCCGAGCACAGGCCTTCCAACTAGGCACGAGCAGGGTGATCTGAGATTTGCCATGCATGCCGGACACGGAGAGTTTCCGAGAATCCTACTTGCCTCAGGCGATGTTGAGGAATGCTTCTACGACACTGTTAGAGCCTTCAACTACGCTGAAAGGTATCAGCTTCCAGTAATCCACATCATAGACAAATCGATGGCTAATAGCAACATGACAGTGCCCGTCTGGGACACAAAAAAGGTGAAGATCGATAGAGGCCTGCTCATTGGTGGTGAAGAAATACAGAAGATGGTTGCATCAGAAGGTCTCTTTAGGAGATTCAAGTTTATCGAAAATGGTATCTCCCCGAGAGTGAAACTAGGCACCAAGGGAGGGATGTTCTGGAACACCGGTGACGAGCATGATGAGTACGGACACATCACCGAAGATCCAACTAACAGAATCATGATGATGGAGAAGAGGATGAAAAAGCTTGAGACGGCTGATGGAGAGATACCTCTCTCTGAGAAAGTGAACTTCTTTGGACCTGCCGAAGCCGATGCAACGATATTGAGTTGGGGATCTACCAAAGGAGCAATCTTGGATGCTATGGACATTTTGAAGGAGGAGGGTTACAGAATCAACTTCCTACAAGTGAGACTCATCCATCCGTTGCCATCGGAATACCTTGGCTACGTATTGAGTTCCGCCAAAAAGAAGATTCACATAGAGATGAACTACTCCGCGCAATTCGCAGGGATTGTTAGGGAGAAAACTGGCATAGCCATGGACAACTTCATAGTGAAATACAACGGTAGACCAATGTCGAGTGAAGAAATATACTATTCAGTGAAGAAGGTGCTTGCGCACCCCGAGGAGAAGAGAGTGGTGTTAACACATGGCGCTTAAACTCACAGATTACAAGACTACGGTTCATAACGACTGGTGCCCTGGATGCGGAGACTTCGGCATTCTCAATGCATTACTGATGACTTTAGCGGAGATGCAACTGGAGCCTCATGGTGTAGCTATCTTTTCCGGTATAGGATGCTCAGGAAAGACTCCTCACTTCGCTGGCACCTATGGAATTCACACCCTTCACGGCAGAGTGTTGCCGTTCGCGTTGGGTGCGAAACTTGCGAATCCCAATCTTGAAGTCATCGCCTTAGGAGGAGACGGAGACGGCTTAGGTATTGGAGCTGGGCATTTCGTGAACGCTGGAAGGAGAAATGTGGATATCGCTTACATCATCTTCGATAATGGTGTCTACGGATTGACGAAGGGGCAAGCGTCACCAACTCTTCAGCTTGGTCTTAAGCCTAAGTCTCTTCCCAAGCCGAACATCAATGAAGCCATAAATCCGATCGCTCTAGCCTTGGCATCCGGATACACTTTCATCGCACGCTCGTACGCGTATGACGTGAAGCATCAGAAGGAAACCATCAAGAAGGCCATTGAACATAGGGGAATGGCTTTCATTGACATCTTACAGCCATGTCCAACCTACAACGACATTAACACCAAGGAATGGTACGGTGGCGACGACAGGAAGGATCAAGCAACCGGCAAACCAATGCCCAGAATTTACAAACTGGAGGAGACGGGTTACGACCCAGTAATCAAAGACCCAGAGAATGTAGATGAACTTCGAGCAAAGATTACGGACGTGATTGTCAGGAGCCAAGAGTGGGGTGACAGAATTCCTATTGGTGTCTTCTATCAGAACGGTCACGTGCCAACATATGATGACAGGTTAATGGGGAGGATCACTGACTACAGGAAGATTCCTCCAGCAATGCAAGTATTCTGGGATGAGAACGGTTATCCCACAACGGATCTTACGAAGCTTTTCGAAGAGATTAGGGTACTGTAGCTAGGCTCCCATCAGTTCCCGCCACTCCCCCTGTCTTTTTGCTGATAAGTTAGCGATAGCACACAGAATAGGTTTCTGGGTTCGAGCCTGAGCCGCTTCGTCTTTACTCCTCTAGCTTTCTTTTGCTCTATCTTAGACTAAGTTTGTCCCTCTTCGTCAACTTAGCCGGTTTTACAGGGGACTGGAGCATTTCGAGTACGACAGTCTGAACTAGGGGATGATTTTTCTGAACGTGTTCGTAACCGGCTTCAAGAGCCATTTCTGAAGAAAAACCGTCATCCTTACCGAAGTCACACTTTACTCCTGTATACGAGCAGTTGGGACAGTGAATCCAGAACTTCTTTCTAGTGCCCCTCAGAGGAAGGGGGTGATCTCTCCTCACCCATGCCACAAATGCATCGTTAAGCTCGAAGACATCCATTTAGCTGACCTTCGAATAGAGGCAGACATCAATCCGCCACAATTCGAAAAGAAGGTTCATCAACAAACTTTGACTTCTGGCTTAGATTTCCGCCGTCAGCCTACGACATTAGGAGTTAGTTTGATTACCTAGTGCAAGTTCATAGTGAGCTAGAACGGAATCAACTAGGGTTCTAAGCTCGGCTACCTCAATGCTTGTTGCCCAACAAAGGGATTAGCCCTCTTCTCCACCCCGATGCTTGTCTTTGGACCATGCCCTGGATAAACGATGGTCTCATCAGGCAGTGTAAAGAGCTTCTTGGTTATCGAAGCTACTAGAGTTTCAAAACTTCCGCCAGGTCCGTCAGTTCGACCTATTGACCCAAAGAAGAGTGCATCTCCAGTGAAGACAGAATCTTCCGTCACAAAGCTTACTCCACCGGGAGAGTGACCTGGAGTGTGAAGAACCTTGATGCGTTGCTTACCCATTTCGATGAAATCTCCCTCACCCACAAATCCCTCAGGCTTCTCTGGAGGAGGTAGCTCCAATCCCAAAAAGCTTCTGGCACTTTCCTGCATCGATTCAAGAAGAAGCAGATCTTCTTTATGTA
>JAHFOH010000112.1 GCA_023266955.1 Nitrososphaerota archaeon | reverse complement strand
AGACAGCTGCCCTGCGAATGGGGGAGCAAGTCTTCAAGGGAGATTTTCAGCGTGTCTTCATGAGCGCCCTTTCCAAGATCATACTGCCTCGCACCCTAGCTAGAGTAAGCTTCGACCCAAGTGTAAGGGAGAGCTTGTTAGCTGGCTTGCAGGGAGGTGCGGGAGCAGCAGCGCAGAAGTCCTTCTTGCAGAGATTTGGAGAGCAAGTAGTCCCTGCCCTAGTTTATGAGGGTGGTTCCAGTGTTCAACAACGTAACCAAGCAGGCTTTGGAGGTTCGCAGTAGTTTCTCAACTTAGCAAAGGAGCAGCAAGATGGCAGCAAACAAGATCTTCCGCTTTGGTCCAACCGCACTTACCACGACGCTCACGACGAACATCCTCAACCCGCCTACAGCGACTGGTGGCACAGGCGCGGGTTCTTCTGGTAACTATATCGTGTTGAGGCACGTTCGTATAGTGAACAAGACAGGAAGCGCAGCTACATTCAGTCTCTGGCTCGGGGCTACCGCTGGGAACGTAGCTGGCACGGAGGTTATTGGTAATGCCCTCTCTGTAGCGGCCAACGCAGCTTACGACTGGTATGGGATGCTTCGTATAGATACTGCAGACTTCCTCGTTGGTGGCGCAGGTACAACCACTGCGCTGACAATTGAAGGAGAAGGCGAGATTGGAGTGGCTGGATAATGCCCATTTCCCTAGGCCTGCTCCGGAAGCCCAGCCCCCCTCCTCCAGACCTCAACACGGAGGAGGGGAGAAGGTGGATGTTTTGGTTCTGGGAGTACTGCACGAGGGCTGCAGCAGCAGTCCCTCCGGGCACGCTCCCTGGAGGTTTAGTCAGTACATCCACTGGTGCTCCCCCTGCGCTCGGCCTTGGAGGAGATGAAGCGAGCCCCTTTACTCCCCTTGACATCCCTGGCCCTCAAGGGCCAGCTGGACCTGTGGGGCTCCCTGCTGCTTACATAGAAGCCTTCCCAGACGAGCTAGTGGTGACTCCAATGGATATACCAGGGCCCACTGGTAATACTGGCTTGCAAGGAGCAGCTGGAGTAGCAGTCTTCTCTACAGACGGAGCTGATGGAAACGACGGGCAACCTATACCTGGAAACCAAGGGCCTCAAGGAGTCCAAGGGATAGATGGAGCCGTCGCCTTCCCCTTTGATGGGGAGCCAGGAGATGATGGACAGCCCATACCAGGGAGTCAGGGGTCTCAGGGCGCAGTTGGCCCAGCTGGGGTAGCTGTGTTCTCTGTAGATGGGTCTGATGGAGATGATGGACAGCCGATCCCTGGGAATCAAGGTATTCAAGGAAGCATAGGGCCTGTAGGTTCTGCTGTAGGCTTCATAGAACCCTCTGCAGAAGAGTTAGTAGTAACTCCTATGGAGATACCAGGGCCCTCAGGCGACGTAGGCCCTCAAGGCTTAGCGGGCCTTTCTGCAATGTTTGCTGCAGGAGTCCCTGATGAGCCTGTAGCAACCCCAATGGACTTTCCTCCTGCTGCTGCCACAGCTGCCCCTACTTGGCAGCAGAACCAAGACAACTTGGCGACCTCAGACACTCTCACCATCCTAGATGGTAACCAGATTGTGATTGGAGAAGGCTTCACTATCAGTGGGGCAGGCGCGTTGATACTTAATAGCTCTGGCAAGATGTTTATACTCTAGGAGCTACATGGGCACCATTACCCTCGCAACCCAAGCTGCCCCAGGCACACCAGCAACTGCTACTGTCGTAGTCTACGCGAAGTCTGATGGACTTCTGTACTGGAAGGATGCCGTAGGCACGGAATACCCTATGCTCATTGTGGCTACTCAGGCTCAGCAGGAAACAGGTGCTTCCCTTGTGGTAGCAGTCACCCCCGGTCGCCAGCAATTCAATCCTAGTGCTGCGAAAGGATGGATTGAGTGCGGTGTTGCGGCGGATATACAGGCATCTTACAACGTGACGAGTATTACCGACGATGGGGCTGGGGTCGTGACGATTACCTGGAACGTTGATTTTAGTACCGGGAGCTTCTGCGTTGTCACTGGATACGTTGGTGGATTTCGGCGCTTTATTGCCGCCAGCACCGGCACGGCGGGTTCGACGCAGCTTGTATCGCGGGATGAAGCTGGTACAAACACCGATCCCACGAATTACTTTGCTGCCGCCTTTGGAGACCAGTGATGAAAAAGATAATCTATACGCGACCTGATGGTGGTATCTCCATCGTGACTCCCGTCATAAATACGCGAGGAGAACCGGAAGGATTCACAGAAGAAGATGCACTATCAAGGGCGCTTGCAAAACTTCCGAAAGACGCCATCAATCCGCAAATCGTCGAACCGCAGGTCATCCCCGCCGACCGCACGTTCCGAAACGCTTGGTCGCACGGCGGCGACAGAGTGATTCACGATATGCCGAAGTGCCGCGAAATCAAGCGTGACCAGCTACGCGCCCTTCGCAAGCCGAAGATGGAAGCGCTTGATGTGGACTACATGCGCGCAGACGAGAAAGGCGACGCCGCTCTCAAGACTCAGATCGCCGCGCAGAAGCAAGCTCTGCGGGACGCGACTGCAAATCCAGCGATTGCCGCAGCGGCTACGCCAGAAGAACTCAAGGCCATAATGCCGGACGTTCTAAAATGATCGACATCACAAAGCCGCCATATAACTGCGTTGGCGATGGCGTAACTGATTGCACGGTTGGACTGCAAGCGGCAGTGAACGCTTCTCTCTTGGTCTACGATGAAGTGTTCGTTCCGCGACTTCCGTTCAAAATCAGCGCGCCGATTACTGTTAATGGCCCTCTGCGCCTACGCGGCGCACAGATGGGAGTCGGGCCTAGCGGGGCGACGCTGCTCGGATCTTCGCTCATCGTGCTCGCGAATCCAACGCAGGACGGGTTCGTCGTCCAATCACTTCAAGGTGTGGATCTATCAGACTTCGCTATCACCTCGCCAAGCCTTAAGACTGCTGGCTCCGCGATCAATTTGACAGGAACCTTGTCCGGCACTAATGGAAACACAAGAATTCGGCGAATCGCTCTTGTGAATCAGTACGACGGGATCACGATGCAAGGGGATTGGTGGAATATCGACGGAGCTTTCATATCTGACTTCTCGCGCTACGGTGTTAGGGTGCTCAACTCCTTCAACGCTGACTACGGCGACAACATCATATCGCACAGCAAGATCTTCGGCGGTGCCGCAAACCAAGGATGCGTAAGATATGAGAGCGGCGGGGCCTTAACCCTGTTAGGGAATAAACTCCTAGGCTCGTGGATCGGACTTTGGGCCAGTGTTTCAGCAGGTCCGACCGGAACGCTACAGATGCTCGGCAACAGCGTTGAGCAGCAGACGATCACCGGCTTCAAACTGTCTCAGAGCGTCCCTGGAGTCCAGTACGGCAACGTGCAGTTAGTCGGCAATCAATGGTCAATTGTCGGCGGCACTCCTCAGTCCGTGATCTCGATAGATCAAGGTTCCGCTGGCTGGCTGAAAAACGTCGTCGTTTCCGGAAATATCCTGAATCTCGCAGCCGCTGGCCAATACTCCGCAATCTCGATCTACGATGGAAATGGGATCGTGGTCAGTGGGAATGTTCTGAACGCAAACGGTGTAGCTGGCTATCAAGGAATCTCCATAGCCGGAGGGTCGCAGAACGGTGCAAGCGTGGACAATCAGATTATCAACTTTCCAAGCGGAAAACACGGCCCCATGAATCCTGGGATCGTGGTGAGAGATTTCTAACATGAGAGTCCTCGGCCACGCGACGGATGCGCCTCATGGCTGATCTCACGCTGGAGGAAATCCGCGGCATCGAGGCGCAGTGGAAGTCTGCTGACATCACCAACTAAGCGATGTTCTTCTCCTTCACTTACCTCGTCGCATGATCTTAGTGGGAGAACTGGAGCCCCCGATGTGACTCTATCTGAGAAGCAGCGACTTTTCACTAAGCTCGTTGGAGAGCTTATAACTTGGAGCTACGCCAATGGATACGAACTCACCTTCGGAGAAGCCCAACGAGGAAAGCTTCAAGCGGAGGCTAATGCCGCGGAGGGCGTCGGAATTGCGAGTTCTAATCATCTTAGGCGTCTTGCTGTTGACCTTAATCTCTTCCTTAACGGGGAATACAGAGTTGACAGCGAAGCTTATAAACCTCTTGGGGATTATTGGAAGTCTCTGAGTACGTCAGAGTGTGAATGTGCTTGGGGAGGTGATTTTCATAAACCTGACGGAAACCATTTCTCAGTGGAGTGGAACGGAGTTCGATAAGTGATTAAGTACAGGGATGGATACAAGTACCAGCTAGTGGAGGACTACCAAGTTGTGGTAGGCATCAAGCCACTGACATTTATCCTCACACCTTACATCCGCCTCGATGTAGACGGTACCCTGAGCATCAAGGAAGGCTATGCTTGGGATGGTCCTTCTGGCCCCACAGTGGATACCCCTAACTTCATGCGAGGCAGCCTCGTCCATGACGCCCTCTACCAGCTCCTGCGGGAGGGCCACCTTGCCCAGCTCCTTCGGGAAGCTGCGGACCAGGAGTTGCGAAGGCTGTGTCTAGAGGATGGAATGAGTAGCTTGAGGGCGTGGTGGGTTTACCGAGGAGTGCGACTTGGAGGAGGGCCCTCAGCAAGAGGGGGAGACCCTCCTGTCATAACTGCTCCGTAGTCTTGACTAAGCTCTAAGAGCGGTTGGAGGTACTCCCTCAAGTGTCATCTTCTGCCTGATGTTGCTCCAGCTCGCACTGCGATCGAGGATAGCTTGGACGAGGTGATAGACTGCCTCGTCTGTGCGGAGGCCCGCCTGGTCCATCTTCATGAGGACTGCGTAGTGGCCGCTCAGCACTTGGAAGTGGATTAGCTCTTCTATCTGCATCCGGCGGGGGTCGCCCTCAGGCACAGCGTCAAGGACTCCCTGCAGCCCTGTGTTCTGGAGGCCTACGCACTTGCGGTAGCAATGGAGGCGCTCTCGAAGGTAGTAGGCTCCCTTGTCCAGCACCGCGAGGAAGGGCATCACAACGTCCTGGCTGCCCACGCCGGAGAGCCCTCCAATCTTGTCAAAGAACTCGTGGGTCCACGCTTGGGAAGCACTCCCCCCAATGTACTTAGGATACATCTCTTCAAGGATGCACCACCCATCCTTGTCAGGGTGGGCACTCTCCGCAAGGTACTTCATCTCTT
>JAHFOH010000111.1 GCA_023266955.1 Nitrososphaerota archaeon | reverse complement strand
ATCATCCTTCATAGACACCGGCTACGGAAAAGCGGGTTATGCGAGCGGAGATTTCTACGCTGAACCCAAGCCTTTAGTGAACCCGAGAAAGCCGGGAAGAATTTGGCACTGGAGCAAAGTACTATTCGAAAAGTATTGGCTCTGGCGCCACTTCTAGTTCTGAGGTTGGAAGAATGAAGATTGGAATAGTCGTCAACACAAACGATCCGGAGACCGTCTGGAATGCCTTCAGGTTCGCATCTACCTGCCTCTTAGAGAATCATGAGGTTAGGGTCTTCCTGCTAGGCCGGGGAGTGGAGATAGAGCAGATTAAAGACGAGAGGTTCAACATAGCAAAGCAGACTGACCGCTTCCTTCAGGTGGGTGGACAGATATTAGCTTGTGGCACATGCCTTAAGATGAGGAATATGGAAGGGTTAGCTATCTGTCCGACATCATCTATGGCTGACTTGTTGAAAATAGTGCAAGAATCTGATAAGGTTCTGACTTTTTCTTAGAGTGGTAAACAGAATATTTTGTCCTTAGGTCGAGTGGATGGGCAACTCTAGGGTCAAGTCAGCTTCTCGGCTTGTCCTCCGTCGGACTCCGCACAGGAATTTCACTCCGTATGCTGATACCTGAGCTTGCGACGATTTTCAAGTTTGAGAAACGTCTCGCCATTTTATAACAAGACGCAAGCTACCTTCGAGAAGGTAAATCGGCCACGAACGGGCTTTGAGTGAGTGCAGCCATCATTTTGTTTACTTTGGCGTAGTCAATCTTGCCTACCGCGACCGAATCATAGGGGCTATAGATGTCTGGCGATGCGACGAGTGTTACGCCGTAGACGTACTCCCTAAGCGCATGGGAAGTTTAGAGCAAACAAATCCTCTGGGCTTCAACGCGATCGACCCATCATGGGGCAAATGGATTCTACTTACCTGTTTTTTCAACGATGACGTGAAGTTCGAACTACTTCCTGTACAATCAGGGCAAACAGTTCACCACGAATGTCTTGAAGGGATAACTACTGAATGGAGAGTTGAGGATGATTACTCTCTGAAAGGCACGGAAAGAGTGGTTGGTAGAGGTCATCATTCATACCTAGTCGAAAGATACGTGGGCCATACTATAGAGTTGACCGCCGAGCATCCTCTAGTTTATGGCACCGTTCTTATAGCCTATTGCACCTACGAACGATTTCTTCAGAGACTTGCCCTGGAGATCCGTGGAAGACTCCGTTCCTTTACAGGCGTAAGTATCACTGAGGTTGAAGTTAACGAGAAGGGGCATCGCTTTCTTAACCCATTCTATTCTAGGTTACTCAACTACCCAGTTAGGATCAAGCCTGCAATAACAGATCTATCTCGATACGATTTTGTCATCTTCTGCTTTACAAGAAAATCTCAGGCCTTTTCATTGATGAACAGTTACGTAAAGCTCCTCAAGGAGGTTAAGGGGAAGTCGTTTGCCCTAGTCGTGTATGGAAAGGAGTTTGAGACTGATCAGCGCATAGACGCTCTTCTAGACACGTTGAGAGCGATGGGTGGAGAGATCGTCTCCGTTTCGACAATTACTGCCCAACCAAATAGGTTCGAGGATTTCAAGGGCCAGGTAGACGGCCTCTGCTTGAGACTCCGGTCTGTATTGGCTACTTCAGTCTGAAACCGTCATCCTGAAAATAGGCGATTTGATGGGCCTGAGTCAATTCTACAAAACTACAGTACAAAGCCAGTTGACCCCAGCCATTGTCCGCGTGCTAATTAATGGTAACAAGACCCGAAAGCAATTTTCAATACTGAAAATCGTCTCCCGCGTTAAATAACCTGTCTCCTGACGAGTTCGTTGCTGAGATTTGACCGATACTACAGGTAAGGTTGCGGCACCCGCGGGGAAGGTTACACGTATCGTCATTGGCATCGTGATCGTTCTAATCGTTTCCTCCATCGGCCTTGCCATCGATGTATTTCGTGGTGATGGTTTTCTTGGAATTTTCCTATTCATCGGAGGCATTGTGGGAGGCTTCTACTGTAGGAAAGTTACTTTGGGCTTCATCGCTGGGTGGGTAGGAGCTCTGATCCAAATACTGATTCAAGTCATCCTTACTCCTGGAGCAGCAGGAACCCTCGGAAACCCCAACATCTTAGCCGTCTATCTATTCTTCTCTCTAATCTATGGAGCGGTCGCGGCAGTAGCGGGACTCGTGATGGGCTACATAAGCAGACGTCGAGCCACCGTCATCACTGTAACGAGTGGTTAGAAGACTTCATTTGTGGAGAGATCAGCAGAAGAACCCACTTTTCGGGAATACCAGATGATCAGGAACTTCTTTTTTAGCTGTTTAGAGCGCGACGGTACCGCGCCAATACTGCATGCTGAAAAGGACATGTTTACTCAATTCATTGTGGAGCGATAGCGAAGAAGCATCAATAGACCCTTGATAGGATGATACGGGTTAGCTGTTCAATCTCAATTATGACAATCGTCTCTATTCATAAATACGTGAATTAGTCAAGTGACTTCACTTGGCATTTGCTGGCGGTGAGCTTGAAACTGAGGTACTACAGGCTCTGAAGAGGCTTAGCCAAGCTTCTGTTCGGGAAATATTGAGAGACATTCGGAGACCGTTAGCTTACACCACAGTTGCGACAGTTCTTGATAGATTGTATCACAAGAAACTCCTCACTAGGAGTCGTGTTAAAGGGGAGAGAGGCTTAAGATACGTTTACAAGTTTGCACCAGACACCAGCCTAACGAAAAGAGCGGTTGCTTCAACGCTCAAACGATTAGTCAATACGTTCGGCCCGTCCGTAATTCCCACCGTCTACCAGCGACTGGATACTATCTCAGCCAAAGAGAGGGAGGAGCTGAAGCGAAAGATTAGGCAGAAGGAAAAATAAATGCCGACGCTTGAATTCCTGTGGCAATACTTCACAAGCCCGATTCCATCAGGTATAGTTTTAACTACAGGAGCTGTTGTAGTCGGATCTAGTCTACTCTTCAAGCTTAAGCTGGAAGATCCTGGCCTTCGGTCAAGGGCGTTAGCCATACTGGCTCTCGCAGCCCCCTTTCTATGGCTCTTCTTCGCTTCCTCAGTGGCTCTTTGCGCCCTTCTTTATGAGAGCTATGAGTACAGTGCAAGCCTCACGATCAAGACTGTTCTTGGAGGAGCCTTGGCCACTACTATTATTGCGACTGTGCCAATCTCGCTGTTCGTCAAGAATCACGTTTCTAGCGCGTTCGTCAGTCTCCTTAATGGCCGACCTATTACGGAAGCATGGTTGAACAGACGTTTCCATCAGCTGTTGACAGTTACTGGCCTAGAAGGCGTATCCCTTTTGGAGACCGAAAAGGAAATTCCCATATCTGTAGCCACCGGCGGAAGGAAGAAGACTGTGGTGATTTCGCGTTCCCTCTGCAGGTTATTGAACTGCGATGAAGTAGAGGCGGTTTTGGCCCATGAACTGGCGCATATTAAGAATAGGGATGTCAATATGAAGAGCTTTGTCTCAGTTTATTCTCGGTTGGTACCTATTGACGTCATCATGAAATTCGTTGAACCAGCGGTTCACAGAGAGAGGGAATTGCTTGCTGACGAAGTTTCCGCTTTCTTAACGAAGAAACCGCTGGCACTAGCCTCAGCTCTGCTAAAGATTGATGAGGCTATGGATGAAAATTTCTCCAACCCTCTCACTTCATTTTCCATTTTAGGCTTTGACAAAGGGATCTTCAGTAGACACCCTCCATTGAAACATAGAATTGAACGATTGCTCAGCCTTGCCGAGTCGATAAAGAGCCGATAATCGGCTGCTGGGCAACGATAGGCCAATCATTCCCATTTGTGAGAATCGTGTCCGCCCATTAAATAGAAGCTACTACAGCGCGTAGTAACATGCCCGAATCGAAAAGGGTCCTATGGGGAATTGCTGCGCTAGCAGTTGTGGCGGTAGTCCTCTCAGGTGCATCGTTAGTAATGGGCCGTACGGCATTGCCTCCGGCGGCTGAACCACCCAAAGACCGTGTGGTCTGGATGGAGGCTGTGGAATACAAGGGCTCTACAGAGGTTGCGAAGCTCGCTCCTCCAGAGACAAACCCGGAGACTCTTGGCGCCAGCTTTGAATTCGAGTGGGTACAGCCAGGTACAAAGTGGCAGGTCTCAGCGTATGCGTTCTCTCCATCAACGATAATAGTGAATCAAGGTGATAAGGTAACGCTGCGGATCTTCGGCGTTAACGGCAACCAACACACTATTTCCATTCAAGGCTACCAAGAGAATCCGGTAACTTTGCAGAGAGGCAGACTCATTGACATACAGTTCACGGCGGATAAGCCTGGAATGTTCAGGATCGTGTGCCACAACCATGAGCCCGGCATGACGGGCTGGCTGATAGTGCTCCCAAGAGCATGAAATGAGCGCCAGCCTTTTTTTTGAACTAACCAAATGAAGCTAGGATCTGTCCGAACAGGTAAAGTACGAATGCTGCTCCTGCTCCTAACGCAGCCATCTCAAGACCATGCTTGATGCTGACTTGCTTGAGTAAGACAAACTTTGTAGCACCAAGAGCGAACATTGACTTTCGTGGCTTCTAATTCGGGCAGCTTCATTTACCTCCGCCTTCGGAATGCCGGAACGGCACCAAAGGTACATGCGGAAAACGGAATGTTCGGTCAATTCATAGTCGAGCCATAATAGTAGAACGATCACTCATAGAAACTAACCGGTACGTAGCCGGAACGATTAGCTATGAGCCTGATTCTCATTTTTGGGAATCAGACTTAAGAATCGTGTTCCCCCATTAAATAGGTGCTCTACTATCGAGCATAGTAGCGATGTCAGCATCAAAAGGCACGATGTGGGTTGCAGTTGCCATCTCCATTGTAGCACTTGCTTTGGCTGGATCAAGTTACTTGATCAGACCCACGGCCCCCGTCACTGGGCCCACGACCCATAGTTTCACAATCACGGCTCGAGAATTCGCATTCGACGTGACAGGCGATGCCAGCGGCGCTAATCCAACGATACGTGTTAAAGTCGGCGACGTAGTGAAAATAGTCTACAAGAACGCCGGTGGAGTAACTCATGAATTCATGATCGTTAATGACAAAGATGAGGCGATAGCTACAGAGAGGGCGGGTGGGGAGGCTGAGCTTCCCTTTGGCTATGAGATTGCGGATGTAGATCCTGGTCA
>JAHFOH010000110.1 GCA_023266955.1 Nitrososphaerota archaeon | reverse complement strand
ACTTCTGACCGAGAATCTCCCATAGGCAAGTTAGGAAGCAAATATGGGACGACACTTGTTCTGAAGGGCAGGGAGCAGACAGATGGCTCTGAAGACACTAGGGAGTTTCGCACTCATGGAATCCTGGAGGACCTCTTCATTCTAGGTAGTGGTGTACTATTTCATTCAATGGCTGAAGTGATGTTTGAAGATACTAGACCCGAGAGAGTAATGAGCCGTTCAATCGAATTATTCAAAGAGATAGGAGTTTTAGTGGATGAAGTTGTAGCATCGGAATTCTTCAACTATCTTACGGAGGCTTTGGAGCAGAGACGCTCCTGCTTCTTCGCTGGTCTCGGCAGCAGTCAAGAAGTTGCTAGAATGACGGCTGTCCGTGTGGGTCATGTGAAGAGAGCTATTGGCGACCATATATACGTGGCCGGCGAATCAAACACGCCCTCTCCACGAGCTGGAGATATTTTGGTTGTCGTCTCATCAAGCGGCGAGACAGAGATTGTGGCTGGGTGGTGCAGAAACTTCAAGAAGATGGGGGGCAACGTGGCTTCAGTTGTAGGTAATTCCGACAGCTCAATTGCCTCTCTTTCAGACACCTTCTTGACAGTTAAGGGTGATGGCAAGCCGGGACAACCCAATAGTTTCTACATCAAAGCTGCCTTCGCCCTCAGCCCCCTTCCTATCTATCTGGTGGAAAAGATTGAAGAAAGAGGTCTAAAGCTCCCAGAGTATATCCTAAGATGGCAGCATTCAGTCACCTAAGTTTCATAGACAGGAGAATGCTTCTATTCCGCCACCGGTCGAACAGGACGCACTAGGCTTCCATAGTATTCTCTCATCCACGGGAGAATTTCTCTTCCGAGAAGGTTGAGAAACTTCTCCTCATTTGGACTTGCACTATGTATGTAGACTCTTTCGAAGCCTATTTTCAGAAACTCACCCAGTCTATCAATAATGTCATCTACGTCTGTTGTGATAAGCCATGTCTCCCTGATTTTGGCTTCCTCCTCAGCTCCAACAGCTGCCTCCAACTCCCTTGGATCAGCTATCTTCTCTCTCTTCTGCCTCGGAATGGCTGTAGGTGCCCAGAACATAGCTGACTTCAGCGCCCTATTGTAGTCTACGTCGTAGGACACTTTGAACTCTATGCATTTTTTTAGTTTTGAGTGATCACGGCCAGTTTTTGCAGCGGCCTTCTCCATAGCTTCAATGATTTCTTTGTATTTCTCTAGCCCTCTAGGATTAGTCAGGATGCCTTCGCATTTTCTGCCAGCTATCGCAGCCACCTTAGGGTTTGAAGTTGCTAGATAAATCGGAATCTTCGACTTCGGCAGCGTATAGAGCTTCGCCTTATCCAGACGATAGTATTTACCGTCATATGTTACGAAGCCCCCTTTCCAGAGGGCAGTGATGATATCGACTGCCTCTTCAAGCCTATCCACCTTCTCTTGATACTCAGGCCAACGAAAACCTAGCGGAGTTTCGTTCATAGAGTGGCCTGTCCCAAGTGTGATGAAAATTCTTTCAGGATACAGGTTATCCAGAGTAGCAAAGGCTTGGGCCACTATCGCTGGATGATATCGTAGGGTGGGGGTTGTCACCGCTGTCCCGAGCTCCACCTTCCTCGTTCGCTCGGCTGCCGCAGCTAACCAGACCCATGGAAAACCCGATTGGCCTCCTGTGTCACTCCAAGGGTGAAAGTGGTCACTCGTCACAATAATGTCGAAGCCCACCACTTCCGCATGTAGAGCAGACTGGAGTAACCTACTGGGATCATACTGCTCCTGCGCGCACCAATACCCCAGTCTCAGTGGTGGCAAAGAGCTGCGAAGACTACACTGACGCTAGATATAGCTTTGTCATTGAGTGTGATCGATATCTTTCATTGAAGTGATTAGAAACTAGGGGGATGGTCTTTCATGGATTCTGTGTGCGCTTTGGATTGCCTCCACAAGATCATTAGGAAGTCCAGTACCGAACCTATCCTTTAACTTCGTGACAATTCTTGACGCGATGAGATCTCCTCCGGTGCTTAGCATGGATTTGAGAGATTTCGAGAAGTCTTGGGGGGAGTGGCAGATCTTCTCGTAGTCAAGCCCGTAGTCTTTTTTCATATAGTAGAGTATCGACCTCGCTCCGCTTACACCCACCACTGAAACTAGACCCTCAAGTACGCAATCCTGTATCAGGTCGTCTGTCTTCTTGTGAACATCGCTGCGCTCCGACAACAACTACGAAACCAAAACTTGGACTGATTGATAAAAATGTATACTCCTGAATAGAAATTCATGAAAAGGCTAATACTAGCCTTATCAGGCGAGAAGCCCGCTAAGACTGCTGGTGGGTCGTGCGGAAGATCTTCTGTGAACCGCTGGGCACAGAGATTAGCATTCCAGATGTCCCCAAGAGAATCATCTCCTTTAGTCCCGCTGTGACACAGACTCTCTTCCAGATAGGCTTAGGAGACAGTGTTGTTGGTGTAAGTGCGTTCTGTGTCAGGCCCCAGGAGGCGAGGAGTAAGACGAAAGTTGGAAGTTACAACACAGCGGACCCTGCTTTTCTGAAAAAATTAGAGCCTGATCTCATCTTTACTGTAACCGGCTACCAGAGGGAATTTGCTCTCAAATTAGGCAAGGAATTCCCCGTCTATGCCGTTGAGTTACCAGTTACAGTTACCGGCATCCTCGACATAATCGTCAAGATTGGACTAGTGGCAGGGGCCTTCGAAGAGGCTCGAAAATTAGCTTCCTCTCTATTGAAAACTCTGGGAGGAATCCACTCTCTGAAAAGAGAGTTGAGGGTTTATGTTGAGATAGACTTCACTGCTCCCGTCAGCTTTGGTGCATACAGCTACATTACAGACGCACTTTCAATATTAGGTGCGAAAAGCATCTTTAGTGATGAGCCGTCTGAGTGGCTTACACCAGATTTTTCCGTAGTACTCCGAAGAGATCCTGATGTAATCTTGTACGAGGCGAAGATGTTCCGCCATTTCACCTTCCAAGATCTAACGCAGCTTATCGAGAAAAGAAGGTGGATGCCGATGAGGGCTGTACAGCTTGGAAATGTTTTCTTAACCCCTGGACCTCTGGACTTCCTCGCTCATCACGGCCCATCTTTCATCACAGAGGGTATGCTGTGGCTAAGCGAGAAGCTGTCTCAGGCAGAGAAAACGGTATCGTGAAAACCTGCGAAAAAAATTTTTCCACGGAAATGTTAGCCCAGTAAGGAATCGATTTTTTCAGCTAAGTTGAAGTCTCTCTTCGTTAACGCTTCTACGTCGTGAGAAATCAAACTGAGAATTACCCTATCATACTTGATTTCTATGTCGGGATGATGGTTCGCAGCCTCTGCTAGTTTCGCGACTTTGTTCACAAAATTCATCGCTTCCTTGAATGAGTTGAATTTGAGTTCCTTGGTGATCTCTTTGTCCTTTAGATGCCATCCCTTCAGAGACTTCACTCGAAGTGTTATCTCCTTTCGAGACAATCCTGACATGATTCTCCTCACCCGCTATCTTCGGCTAATGGGCGTTAATGAATTCTTGAAGGTATGCGGCCCATATACCTTAACTTATCCGCTGAGTGGGATAAGGCGGCACAGCTTCATTTTCCAATTCTGAAGCCGCCTACCTTGAATTCGACCCCTTCCTTACCCTCTCTTCCCACTCTAGGCATGAACGCCGCTAGCCACGACGCGAATTCATGTGGATTCTTAGTCTGCACAAATATTTCACCCGGCCCGGCAACCTCTGTCACTAAGCCCTCCCCACCTAGTATTGTCGATTTTAACCCTCCAAACTTCCGTACGGAATAGGTGCAGCCTTCTGTGAAGGCTACGAGATGAAAATTGTCAACCGTCATTGTTTCTCCCTGTCCGAGTATATGTTGATCCATAGCACCGAAAGTATTCACGAATACATCTCCTTGTCCTGTAGCTTTCAACATGAAGAGACTCGTACCGAATAAGCCCTTTGTGAAGCCCTGCCATTGTGTATCCAGCTGCACGCTTGATGTAGATGCGACATAAGCGCCAGACTGAACGATGAATCCACGATTCGGTTGCACTTCAAGACGCTCTATGTCGCCCAGGGGCGCAGCTGCAAAACCGACTTTACTAGGTCTATCAGCTATGTAATCGTTGACGAAGAAGGATTCGCCGCCGAGCATGGAGACCTTGATTTTTTGAAAAAGGCCTCCGCTCCTCATCCTAGTCTTCACCTCTACTCCCTCAGTCATGTAGACCATGGCTCCAGCTTCTGCTGTAATTTGTTCCCCAGCATTGAGGCGAACCTCGAGTAAAGAGAAGGACGGTCTGTACCTTACTTCATACTCCATTCAAAATCGCGTACTTTCATTTGACTGCCGATTTAAGGTTGACTCAGAGTTTCACCAGAAAGATCCAGAAACATGATTACCAGAGCGGCTGTAGAAAATATGGCTCTCGTGATGAATCTTGCTTATTCTACTGCCCGTCGAAACATGAATGAAGCGGCACCTACCGTGAAGATTCCTAATCCTGCCATAACTGCATCTTCATCAACATCAAACAGAGACAGAAACGCTCCCCCATGTTCTTTTCAATAAAAGTGAGAACTTTAATGATGACTGTCTTACCGGCTCCATTGAGTCCTAGGAATCCGAAGAATTCTCCCTCTTGAACATAAAAGGAGATGTCTGATATCGCCTTCGTTCCATCACGGGCAGATCTTGACCAGATTCTCTACGTTAACAATAGCTAAATGAGATTGCGCCGTCGACCTTAGAAGCGGGCAATTAAACTTTCACTAGGTAAAATCGAACAAGAGCAACTCCGAGCCTGCGAGTCGATCACTGGAAGCGAGTCAATTTTAATCCAGATTTCGAAAATGTTGGCGTGCGTATCTCAGTCGATGTAGACGGCGTCCTAGCAAACGTCATACCCGTGTGGATCGAAGTCTACAACACAAAGTATAATGCAAATATTTCTCCAGAGCAGATATCAAGCTGGGATTTCTATTACGCAATCGGAATTACCAGAGAGGTTTTCTTCAAGGTCTTCTCTGAAGCGTGGAGCAGATGGCGGGAAATCAAGGAGACTGAGGAGGATTTGGATAGAAAATTGGCGCTCTTCAGGAACTTGGGGCAAGTGGATATTGTCACAGGTCGAAGTAAAGATACTCTCGATTCGGTGAAGAGTTGGCTAAAATTCAAA
>JAHFOH010000109.1 GCA_023266955.1 Nitrososphaerota archaeon | reverse complement strand
CTCTCGGGGCAGCTCAAGATACCATGGTGGAGTGGAACCATCCTTGTTAGTTCCCTCCTCTTTGTCATCCCATATGCCGTATTTGGTGCTTTCTTTGGATTCTGGGATTTTTTCCTTTCACAGATAGGTTCTGTGGTCCCCCTTGTTGTGCTGGTAGGCGTATACTGTCTCTTCGCCTCCCGATACATACGCCGGAAGGTCGAAGACCTTTTGCAATATTGCGAATCAATCAGCGTAGAGAAATTGGGGATAAGACCTAGTGCTCTCTACGGTTTCCGGCCCGTCCTGATAGTCTGGATCATTCTTGACATAGTCCAGACTTGGGCGTTCTTTCCCGTATACCCCTCAACCTTTACAGTTATTCAACGCATTCTGGTCCAAATGCCTTGGAACCTATGGGGCATAGCTTTGGCTACTTTGTTCTGGACATTCGGGTATTCGCTGGTCACCATATATCGAATGGGGAAGCAGCCCCTCCGGCTCAAGCCGTTTACGGAAGATAGGACACTCGGCTTGAAGCCCTTCGGACTCGCATCGCTACGCTTGACCCTCATTTTTGTGGCCTCCTGGGCTATGCTGACCGCCCTGCAATTGTTGCAGGGCTATGTACAGGTGCAGATCTTACTCGCTGATGTAGGAGCTTTCCTCCTCGGCTTCGTCATATTTCTACTTCCACTGTTCAGTCTCCGTCAGAGGCTTCTATCAGCCAAGCGCGAGAAGCTAAGATGGATCAGCCAACGCTACACGCGCATCATGCAGCAGTTTGAAGAAAATAGCGACAACGTGGACCAAAAGCTAGTCAACGAATTGCGGGTGGTTGATAGGGCTCTAAGAGACATCCAACAAATAAGCACATGGCCCTTCGACACAGGGATACTGGTGCGGCTTCTGGCTGTAATCTTGTCAGTAGTAGCAATAATTGTCGCACGCATAGTACAGGTCATGCTGCATCTCTAGGGAGAGTTGGAGGATGATTTTCGTGGGTGGTGGGACGGTCGTTGGGCGTGAGCGGCCTTGCTCTTAGCAGCTGTCGCTGAATTCCCCGGCCAATTACTTCGTCTATACCTGCTCACTCTGGACTTTAGCTGGGCGCTAATCGAGGAGCTCCCTAGGCTATTCAGCACGGGCGACGTCCAGCGCGTCGAGCCGGTGGAGTTTAGGATGGAGTGAGCTTTTCTCGCGTAGTAATAGCAACCTTTTGAGTTGGTGCGACAGCGGACCCCCTTCGCAGTGCTATTGCACTAGTGAGAGCCATAGTGACAACTACGAGGATGAAACCGAGGATGATATGCGAGATGGGACCAGCTTCACCGGGCGCCACCAAACCAGGCGTGTGTGGTAAACCGAAGCCGAGACCGGATCTAACGTGGACTACGTGATCAGGGAACAGGTAAAACTCGGCAATGCCAAAAAGAAGCAGCAAGCCTATGATCGTGCCACTTGAGGCCGAACTCGCGCGCCGCACCACCACTGCAAATGCGAGCCCCCAACCAACAACCAACAGGAATATCGTCGGGACCACGAGGATCAACGCCTCTGTGAATGCGACCACGAAAAAGAGGACCGTACCTATGACGAACAGAATGATGCCCCAAACCGCCGCCTTCTTCCCTTCTTCCAAGTTCCCCGTATCTTTGCGGGAAGCGCGTTTAACCCTAATCCCGAAAAGCTTAGGGATGCCGCTTTTATGACGAAAAATATGGTCCATTACAACAACTAGGAGAAATATTGAGAAGTTTTGCAGTTGAAGGCACGGTCTTCTGGCTCGTCGTCACTACATTCACCATAATTGCCAGCATTGACCTGAATGACGCGCTGCTACTAGCATCAAGCCTAGCGACAGCAGTCATCTACCTCATTGTAGCATATGCATGTTGGAATCCGAGAAGATGGAGCTTCATTGCAGCAATCGTGCTCGGCCTGTTCACCGCGTTAGGCAGTGTGGCCTTCGATCTATCCACGGGATTTGCATCATCAGCCTTTGAAGCTCTATCAAATGGGGCATTTCTCATTGTCCCACAACTCATACTGATACTTTTCAGTCTTCGGGCCTACAGAGAACTGGCCCCGGGGTAAGATTATGGATCACGCAAAACGAATGCCGCTTGGCAATACGTCTACTACGTCTCTCTATTCGATCAGATTCGCCGTAACATTATATCCGAACTCGGGGAGCTTGTCTTCTTCATGGTAGAAGGGACTACCGATTTTCCGACATCCACGGACCTGTTGATCTCTAACCAAAAGATAATCGGGCCGAGTTCATTCGTAACTCTAGCCATTCCAGTACTTGCATTAATTGCTGCTGTGTGGAGTGGAAGCCTTCTCTTCCTTAACTATGTTCACGTAATAACAGGTGGAACGTGGACTGGTATTGACCTCTTCATGGGGCTGGTCATGAGTCGGGTCCTGCGCGGGCTTCAACCTGATGTTCGAGCACAATTCATCAAGAAACTGGTCCCAATCATGCTGTTCTTTATGCCCTCCTTGGCTTCAGTCGCGATAACCGCAGGCATATATCTAGCAGGTCGCCTTGGATTAGATTTCTTCTCCCTTCCCATGATTGTTGCAGGTCTAATCGTAATTATTTTGTCTGTTCAGGGATTCGGTCTCATTATGCCTAATGAAATTCGCATCTTCCTTGAGCTTAGGAAGGATCACCCAGATATCGAGAAGGTGACGAAGCTCGGTATGAGAAACATCTACATTTCAGGAAGCCAAAGTATATTTCAGATAGCACTCATCATAGTCATGGCCTACTTGAGAGTTGGAGGAGCTTCCTTGTACTGAGATCGCGACTATTATGCGAACTTATTTCGTGCCAAGGCATCCAAGATGTTTCTCAATCCTGAGAATCGTGGTGGAATAGGTCTGTCCAAGAGTCCGAAACACGACTTGCAACGTACGACCCAGGGTCTTCTGCGAAAAAAAGATTTTTTCCTGCAGAGAGGGAGGGATACGAGGCCCTCTGAATAAGGCGACACCAAACAATCTATCATCGAAAGAGCAATCTCCGGCCTGAAACCAATACAACAGAGCCAGAAAAACAATCCAAGCATATTTGAACCCTTGAGAGGTCATGTACACACCTCTAACTACCAAACCATATACTACTTGCTATCGATTGCTAACGGATAGTAGCAAATTCCTATGATGCAAATCCTCCATTGAATCACACAAATTCTAGGAAATCTACCTTCAAAGCCAGTTCCGTAAACACGATCTTTAGATTTTCAATAGTTCTGGGAAGAAACTGCATCAATGTCAGACCCCCCCTGGGGTCAATTGCGCACACACATTTGACGACGCAACCTATCGAACGGGATGTCTGCCTTGCTTAGGACTAAGCTTTCATGAAGATCTTGTCCGTAATTAGGCCAACGCTTCTCAATATTGAGAATCGTAATACTGCATTATTAGCACACAAACTCATCGAGTTTCTAGATTGAACAAGCTCAAGCTCCTAGGTTACTCCATAATAGCCCTCCAAATCGCAACAGCAGCCATTGCAGCAACGAGCGTCTACACCAATCTCACCTCATTCATGGGAAGCCTATCGGGAGGTGGCGAAGGGAATACCGGACCGATAAGACTTGAAAACCGTACAGACCCTGCAACAGGAGCGCAGAAACTCACAATAAAGGTGAACATGCAAAATCGAGGCCTACTAGAAATTCTGGCCATATTCCGATTGAGAGCGCTTACACAAGCGAATCAAGTGATAAAAGAGGAAATGGACGCCCAGAGAATTTCTCCAGGAGCATCAAAGGAGTTAGCAGCAACTGTGACCATGTCAAAGGAGGAGTGGGAGAAGTTTCAAACCGGAACCTCCAACATCTCTACAGTGCAACTCTCCTTCGAAGTAAGAAGCTTCTTCGACCTAATAGGATTTGGAGCATCAGTAAACGTCCCGGCCCTGAGGTGAAGAGGATGAATAGAGCGATAAAGTCAGCCATCTCCGCTACACCATACCTAGTTTTCCTAGTAATCGTGCCCCTCATACTCCCCAGGTATATACCATCGGAACTAGCAAGGGCTTTGGATCAAGCGGGTGTAATCAGCTTACAAGGAATCGTATCAACATTCATAGTGATAGGCATAACTCTTGCAGTTCTGTCGGTGCTCAAGAACATGTCAAAGGAATCGTCTCCTTTGAAACCAATAGCATCCTCCTTAGGAACCATCGTAACACTCTACTTGATCCTATACCTTGTGGGCTTGGGAAACCCGTCCGTCTTCGGATTGACGAACATCGGTGTCCAAGGTGGAGGCGTCGGAAGCACGCTTCTACTGGACCTTAGATTCATACTCCTGCTGATCATGCTGGCGGCGGCGCTAAGAATCATTCACACATCACTCAAATTCCGCGAAGCCAGAAGACAGCACCTTCAGGTCCCTACGTTGCCTCACACATAGACGGCACGGTCAAACCTCGAGATAACCTACGCCGAGGTGCCTTAATCGAAATGTGCACCTATTAGATGCTCTTGTAACTTTGGAAAGTTGAGCGGAAGCCTCTACCTATTTTCAATATTGGGAATCGTGTTACAACATTATTAGGTATCGGTATTCCAACGAAGACATGCCTGTAGACGATGTTCAAAAGAAGATCTTGAAGGCGCTCATTAAGCTCAACAAAGCATCAGGTTGCGGTGACATAGCTAAGCTAGCAGGACTGAAAGTCCCCGTCGTAGTGGGGAAGATTCGAGGACTATCTAAAGAAGGATACATTCAGAGCCCGGTCAAGGGAAAGTATATCGTTACGGATACGGGGAAGACAGAAGCTCGGTGAAACCTATGAAAGGGATCTGGCCGTGGGAGAGATTCTTCCATGGCGTCTTCGTAGGCGCAGGTCTCGGGCTAGTAAGTGTGTCCGTAGGTACAGTTCGCTTCATACAACAAATGACTGGACTTGCTGGTATAGAACTTCTAATTGCTCTGGTGCTTATAGTAACAGGACTGGCTCTGGAACTCCGCTAGAAGACGTAGCTGATCAGCTGACACGGCGTGGACAGTTATGCGATTATCCGTGCTAGCGAACAGCGCGGGCTTGAGGGTCGCACTTCTGCTGAAAAAATTTTAAAAAATCAAAATAATTTTTTTCCGCATTACCTGAATAGGTCAGTCTAATCCACAGTAGGCTTGACGGTGTGTTGGTGGTTTTGCTTCGATATTTACTTGATGTAAGT
>JAHFOH010000108.1 GCA_023266955.1 Nitrososphaerota archaeon | reverse complement strand
CGAGCGACTTGGCCAGTTCGTCGAGTCGCTTGGCTACGTCCACTGGTAGCCTAACGGATACCGCTTCGCTCATTGACGTAAGACATGAATGACGTGTACTTAAGAGTATACCTCTTGCTTGCGGCGAGCTTCAGGTAGGTCGGTCCCAAGGGATTCGAGCCCTTGTCGTTCAAGTGCCCGGGTTCCCGCAGGGCTCGAATCTGACTCGAAACCGTCAGGGAAGCTTGATACAGGCGAATTTCAAAGGCGCCGGGGGTGGGATTTGAACCCACGAGACCCCGAAGGGTCACGGGCTAACCTAAAATGGACTCAAGGCCTACGCTTCGATGGTATCGGATCCGCGCGTTCGTCCACTCCGCCACCCCGGCAGTTGATTCGTCATCTTCTTTCGCCTTTTATGGCTTCTCAGTTTGCAAGATACAACGTTACACCCGCACCAGAAGGATCGATAGCTTTTCTGTCGCTGAGATGCTTCAAGGCTTAAATAAAAAACTCGTGCGAAGCAGCCGTCATGAGTGATCCGGAGCTCCAGAGAATTCTAAGAAAAAAGATGCAGGAGCTATCGGGGAGGAAACTACAACCGACAATTCCCAGCGGACCAGTAGAATTGACATCCTACAATTTTGATCAATACATAAACGGGGAAAGACCGCTCATAGTGGACTTTTGGGCTGAGTGGTGCGCCCCATGCAGAATAATGGATCCCATATTCGAGAGATTAGCAATGAAGCACGTAGATCGAATAGTATTCGGAAAACTCAACGTGGACATAAACAGCGAAATTGCAGCAAGGTATAATGTGCTTTCCATACCTTCATACATTGTGTTCGTCAATGGAGCTCCTATGGACATGTTAGTTGGCGCCGTAGGCGAAACTGGTCTGGAAAGACTAATCGCAAGATACGTTGGTCAATAGCTAGATTCTCTCGAACAGCGCAGCCATTCCTTGTCCTACACCTACACACAATGTAACTAACCCGTAATGGTAATTCTTCCTCCGCATCTCGTGGATCAGTGTGGTAACGAGTCTAGCTCCGCTGCATCCGATGGGATGACCCAACGCTATGGCTCCTCCGTGAGGGTTCAATCTTACTAAGTTGATGCCGAGTGCATCCATGCAAGCTAGGACCTGCGCTGCGAAGGCTTCGTTCAACTCGATCAAATCCACGTCATCAATCTTCAAACCAGCTTTCGCCAAAACCTTCTCCGTGGCTGGAACTGGTCCAATACCCATGTAGCTTGGGTCGACGCCCACCACGGAGTTCGCTACCAGTCGTGCAATAGGTTGTAGCTCCATTTCCTCAGCAAGATTTCTCTCCATCAGCAAGACTGCAGACGCCCCATCACTGATGGGCGAAGAGTTTCCAGCGGTGACGGTTCCGCTTTGCTTAAAGACTGGCTTCAGGGAAGAGAGCTTTTCAAGAGTAGTGTCCGTTCTTGGGCCCTCGTCCTTTTGAACTGTTCCTTTAGTTGGCGTTTCTACTGGAAGAATTTCCTCCTCGAATATTCCGATTTCATTGGCCTCTGACGCCCTTATGTGACTTCTAAGTGCAAATTCATCCTGTCTTTCTCGAGAGATACTGTACTTTTCAGCCACGTTTTCGGCTGTTTCACCCATGGCAAGAGGTGGATACTCTTTCTCCATTTTCGGGTTGATGAAACGCCATCCTATTGTAGTATCGTAGATGGGCAAACCCCCTCTCTGAAAGGCCTTAGAAGCCTTCGGCATGACGAAGGGTGCTCTAGTCATGCTCTCAACACCCCCAGCCACGTAGATTTGTCCGTCGCCCACCATAATCGCCCTTGAAGCCGAGACCACAGCTTCCAAGCCTGAAGCACACAACCTATTCACCGTGACCCCAGGTACTGTCACGGGTAGACCGGCCAGCAACGCCGCCATTCTCGCGATATTGCGGTTGTCTTCGCCCGCCTGATTCCCACATCCGAAATAGACATCGTCAACCTTCTCCAGTGGGATGCCATTTCTCTTCAGAACTCCTGAGATCACAAAAGCGGCTAAATCATCAGGTCTAATTTCGCTCAATATTCCCCCGTACTTCCCCATGGGTGTGCGGACAGCATCCACAATCACAGCTTCGTGCATCAAACTCAGTCTTAGCGGGTAGCTTGCTAAGATTTCAGCCTTTCAGCGCTTCTTTTCCAGTCGAGCGTTGCTAAATGCTAGTACCATAATGTTGCAGAAGTACCTAAAGCATTTCAGAGCTCAGTTGCCAGTGAAACGTGGCGACCTCTTTTCGAAGAAGGCTACGACACCTTCCTTGTGGTCGCTAGTCCGACCGGCCATCTCTTGAAGGGACGCTTCGAACTCAAGTGCTTCATGAATTGTGGAGTCTAATGCATGATGGATCGCTCGCTTCGAGAGCCCCATTCCCCTAGTAGCTCCCCTAGCAAGCTTTGCTGAATATTCAGTAACCACTCTTTCCAGTTCTTCGTGCGGGACGACCTTGTTCACGAGTCCTAATTTATTCGCTTCAGAAGCATCAATCGCTTCGCCCGTAAATGCCAGCTCCATGGTTTTCGATATTCCAATTAATCTGGGCATGAAGTAACTGGTGCCCGAATCTGGTACAAGGCCCACCTTAGCGAAAGCCTCTACAAAACTGGCTTTCTCCGATGCGATTCTGATATCGCACGCCATCGCTAATCCTAGACCAGCGCCAGCCGCAGAGCCGTTGATCATTCCGATTACGGGCTTCTCCATTCTTCGAATCCTTTCAATTATGGGGTTGAAACGCCGCCTGAGGGAATCGCCTAACAATGGTGCCGAGCCCTTCATGTATAGGTTTTTGAGTTCACCCAAGTCGGCACCTGCGCAGAAGGCTCTGCCAGCACCCGTGATGACTAAACATCGAACTTTATCGTCCGATTCCAGCTCACTCAAAGCACGATTTAGTTCGTCCAGTAACTGATTATTCAAAGCGTTTAGGACTTCAGGCCTGTTAAGGACAATCTTAGCCACACCGTCTGAAATGGAAACTTGAAGAGTTTGGTAGCTCAAAATTCTGATTTCTCCTTGTTCATTTCCCTTTGAATTCTGGTTTCCTCTTCTCCAAGAAAGCCTTCATTCCTTCCCTTTGATCTTCAGTGGAGAAGAGGAGATAGAAGGATTTTCTCTCGAATTCTAGACCGTCTCTCAACGAAGTTTCATTGGCTTTCAGAACGGATTGCTTTGCAGCCTTAACCGCTAAAGGTGCCTTTTCAGCTATCTCCATTGCTACTTTCTTCGCTTCTTGGAAGTAGAGTTCGGCCGGAACTACTTTGTTGACTATTCCTAAGCGGTATGCTTCTTCTGCAGAGATCATTGCGCCGGTGAGAACCATTTCCATAGCCTTGTACTTTCCAACGATTCTCGTGAGTCTTTGTGTTCCGCCAGCTCCAGGCATCACACCGATGTTTATTTCTGGCTGTCCGAAACGCGCAGTTTCAGAGGCGACAATGATGTCGCAGTTCATTGCGAGTTCAAATCCTCCTCCAAGCACGAAACCGCTGACTGCTGCGATTAGGGGCTTCGAGGTTCTAGCAACCGCGTCCCACAATGCAAGATGATCTCTGACCATTATTTCAGAACGAGTAGCATCAGCCATTTCCTTGACATCAGCTCCAGCAGAAAATGCCCTTTCGCTTCCAGTCAAGACAATGGATTTTATCTCAGGATCGTTCTCCAAATCTTTCAATCCTTGCAGAAGTTGCTGCATCAGCGAAGTGCTGAGAGCGTTGAGCACGTGAGGACGGTTTAGACGCAATACTCCGATTGGAGCTTCCTTCTCAACTACAACTTCAGGTTGAGACATTTTTACTCAAACTTCTTGATGCCCTATCATGTATTAACCATTCACGTCCTCGGATAACGGAAATTCGAAAGATTTGTAGATACACGTTTTCTGATCGAGATTTGGTCAGAAACCTCGATCCGGCGCTATCTAGATTGGAAGTAGCGAAAGAATAATTGTTGGTTATGAGTAACCCGAAGACGTTACGCCCAGTTTTCGGCACGGTGCCTGCAAATGCCAAAAAGTGAACTGCTGATTCGTGAAGCCAGGCCTGAGGATAAACCTCATGTCCTGACTTTTGTGAGGAGAACATGGCGATGGGGAGACTATATTCCTAAAGTGTGGGATGAATGGTTCAATGAACATCATGGCCGAATCTTAGTAGCTGTTCTTCATGGTGAAGTCGTCGGGATGAATCATGTTAGGTTCCCCACTCCAAATTATGCTTGGCTGGAGGGGGCGAGGGTTCATCCGAAGCACAGGCGGAAGGGAGTAGCGACTGCGCTGGCGCTGAACGCCTTGGAATTTTCGTCAGCTAGGGGGGCGACGATAGCTCGGCTTGCCACCTCGTCGAATAATGAACCTGCTAAAGCTCATCTTATGAAGTTAGGATTCCGCGTAGAGGCTGAGTTCGTCTGGCTGCAGGGAACCCCTCCAAATGAGTCCCACGCTGTGAAGATTAGAGAAGCCGAGCGAAGTGAGCTTGGTTCTCTGTGGCTGGAAATCAAAAGGTCCGCTGTTTACAAAGCATCTGCAGGTCTCATAGGTAGAGGGTGGGCATGGTATGAAATGAATCGTCAAACCTTGAGCGAATATGCTAATCAGGGTGGACTCTTCCTCGCTTCAACGGGTCTAAAGCGAACTGGCATAGCTCTGCTGGGTAGCGCCAAAGGTGAAAATGTGATAGAAGTCGCTTACATCCATGGTGTTCAAAGCGCTGTTAAATCGCTTCTGAACCTCTCCTCGAACAGCGATAGGAGGCCGAGCTCGAAGAGAGTTAGGATCTTTGCACCAAAACATCAGTTGCTCCTAGCAAGGCTATTGAAAGTAGGACTTAAGGAGAAGGGAAAATACTTGGTCTTCTCTAAGCAGATCTGATTCACCGCCGAGAAAGTTTTCAAGGTAGGAATCTCCGACCTCACAACATCCTTTGCGACAACGTGAAGCCAAGAAAGTCTGGCTGAGTAGGACCTACGTTCTGCTGCTCCTTGTCTTCACAACGGTTGGTGCCCTATCAGCTTGGTCTCAGGGCACTGCCGTCGCGTATGTCATTCCAATCAACTCCAATATAGACCAAGGAGCAGCTGACCTAGTGGCGAGGGGGCTGGAGGCGGCCCGTGTGAGTGGAGCTAAAGCAGCCTTAATCCAGCTGAACACTAACGGAGGCCTCCTAGGCTCAACCGAGGCAATTATAGACGCTATCACGAAAGCTGAGAATGCCAGCCTCAAG
>JAHFOH010000107.1 GCA_023266955.1 Nitrososphaerota archaeon | reverse complement strand
ATAGAGGCTACGAAAAGACCTGCAACTGCTCCTAAGAATGGGAAGTAGGAAGTTGCTGCAAGTGACCCAGCTCCAAAGTAGAAGTTATAGTTGTAAGTGTAGTAGCCTATAGTGCCGAGGATATAGGCCAGAGCAATGATGCCGAGCCAAGTAAGCAGAGGCAAGCCAGCTATTTTTCGCTTCACTGGGCATGCAGTTTCATAGAGTTCCCTCCTCCTGAACGGGAAGATGATGGCTGATATTGCTACGAAGGTGAAAGTTACTCCTATTGCAGCTAGGCCGGCGTAGGAATAGAGCAGGAAAGCTATGGCAGAAGGGAACCCGGGAAAAGGTGATGGGGCACCGACAACACCGCTTAAGAATAGCAAGAAAACTTCGCCCCCTGCAGCGGCAATGAGAATACCCTTTACAGGCGTGTGCCACCTATCACTAATGTCAGAAACGAAGCTCGGCGCAACGCGGTCGAACGAATAACCGAATAGGATTCTTGACATTAAGACCATGCATTGGGGAGCAACAAGAACGAAACCAGCAACCACTCCTATTCCGATGAACCAAACAAGGAGAGGATTGTTGGCTAGAAGGGCTGCGAAGAGTGTCAGGTTTGGAAATACCGGTAGAGGATTTGGAGCGTAAGCAAAGGCATAGTAGCCAGCGCCAGTCAGGAATTCCGCCCCGAGATTCGAGTAAGCAATCCCCAAGACAGCTAGTGTAGTTAGAAAGATTATTGTGAAACTTCCGAAGAGAGCTGTCTTAGCACTACTCCTGACATTCTTTGTTTCCCCACCACAGTAGTTGGATACGTAAACCCAAAACAAGACTGTGAACCAAAGAGGTATCAGCGTGAAAGTATACCCTGCTCCGGTGCTTGATGTGAGGTCTGTAGGAACGGAGCCGCCCCAGTAGGCAGTTCCAGCACCTGTGATATTTTGATATGCGCCGCCAGCAAGATTGATGCCCTGTTTGGTAGCATAATCATTCAACACGCTTGCGAAGGAGGTCGCGTTTGTCCCCGCGAGTAGCGCGATAATCACTAGTATGGCGAGAACGGCGATGACCATTGCAACGTTCTGGATCCTGAAGTACAGTCGAGTACTCCGAAGGACAATTGCAGTGAAGATTGCTATAGCAATCGTACCCACGACAAAAGTCGTCGTAGGGTTAAAAGCACCTGCCGCATCGGTAGCCCATTTTTGACCAGTCAGAGAACCGTAAACACTAAGCGTCTGTGCTAAGCCCTGACTTGAAAAAACAGCTGCTGCATCACCAATCCAAAACCACAGGAAGAAGGCGTACCCAGCGAAGTTTGCGGCAAGGGCTATGGCTGGATGCAGAGCTCTACTCATAAAGACATAGTCTCCACCAGATCTAGGCATAGTCACTTGGAATATGTAGTAGACACCAAGGAGTGCCAGAATGCCTGGCACGGTCAGCAGAAGACTGACAATTGGGCTGCCACCATAGAGTGGAGCATATTCCAATGCATAGATGATTGACCACGCTCCTCCGAAAGACACCACATTGAGGAAAAGCATGTCCCGAGCCGTCATCGATCTAACGAAGCCTGTTGCGCTTCGAACGAAGACCGGGAATTTTTCAGAACCCATCTTAAGGTCTCCTTAGAACACGTGCGGATAAAATTTGCTTATAACATTTCATCCGTCGATAGAGCAGGAGTCCAGTAATCGCACGCTTATCGAGGGACGCTGTGTTTCACGCAAGAATCTGAAGGACTTTTGAAGCTTATGTAACAGCTTTGATCTCTGAATACGAACACGGCGAGGCGGTGAACAATGAGCATAGTAGTCTTGGGCGCGGGGCGAATGGGATCAGTTATCGTGAAGGATCTTCAAGCTAGCGGTGTTGACAAAATCATCGTAGCTGATGTTGATATCGCTAAAGCCGAGAAGGTAGTGAAGCAACTCGGAGGAAGATGTAGAGCAAAGAAGGTCGATCTAGCCAATATCGGTAGTGTGACTTCATGCATAAGGAATGCTGATGCGGTTGCCAATGCCGGTTGGTACGAGTTCAATCTGGTTGTGACTCAAGCCGCTATCGATGTCCAGGTCCCCTACGTGGACCTTGGCGGATTATATCATATGACGAGGAAGCAGCTTCGCCTTCACAGAAAGGCTTTGCAAAATGGGTGTACGATTGTGGTCGGGGGTGGAGAGAGCCCAGGACTAACTAACGTGTTAGCCAAACTAGGCGCGTCAAAATTGGATTCCACCGAGACAATCATGATTAGAGTTGGTTCAAGAGACTTCTATGATTCTAAGACGCACTTTCCCTCATTCCCCTTTGCTGTCGGCACAGTTCTGGATGAACTTTCGATGAATCCCATAATCCTCGTGAACGGAAAATTCCGAGAGGTGCTTCCCCTCTCGGGAGAGGAGAAAGTGGAGTTTCCGAAGCCAGTGGGCATCAACACATGCCATTACTCGCTGCATTCAGAACTTGCGACACTTCCTAACACCATTAAGGGAGTCAGGGACGTAGATTTCAAGCTGGGAGTCTCCTTGGAATTTCTGAGAACGATTAAACCGTTGATTGATTTGGGTCTACTAGGCCGGGAGCCAATCCGCATCAAGGGAACCTCGGTCTCGCCAAAGGATTTTCTAGTTGCTCACTTCTCGTCAGTAGCTCAGCGTGATGAACCCTCGAGGCACGTGGCGGTAAGGGTGGTTGTACATGGCGAAAAAAACCACGCACCAGTGCAGCGAATCTACGAAACACTGGCAGGTCCGAAGAGTGAATGGGGTCTAAAGAACGGTACCGCCTTTCTCACAGGCATCGTAGCTTCTGTCGTCGTTCAGATGTTAGCCAAGAAGCAGATTGTGAAGAGAGGAGTTCTGGCTCCTGAACAGTGCGTTGAGCCTAATGCACTAATTGCCGGGCTTAAGACCAGAGGCGTCGAAGTGAAAGAGAGGGTCGCAGTGTCGGAGAAGAGCAGCTACGAATCACCTGTGAATCGGGAGTGAAGCTAGAGCTACTGTAATATATTGGAATAAGCTTCAGGGACACGCGTCAGCATCATTGTCTTTAGACGACAAGCTTAGAGTGGGCTGCAGTGGATGGTCCTATCAGGACTGGGTTGGCCCTTTCTATCCCAAGGATACGCAACCCAAAGACTTCTTGAAACTCTATTCATCAGTCTTTAATGCTGTTGAGATAGACTCCAGCTTCTACAGAATTCCAAATCAATTCATGATATCTCGTTGGAGGAAGAATACACCAGACGGTTTTCTCTTTACGGCCAAGTTTCCCAAGAAGATAACTCATGACTCCAAACTTCAAAATGTCTCCGACACTCTCGCATACTTGTATAGGGTATTTGGCGGTTTAGGAAAAAAACTGGGTCCACTAATAGTGCAACTGCCACCTTCCTTCAAGTATGACAAGGGGCTTCCTGTCCTTCAGAAGTTCATCTCCGAACTAAACGGGAATATTAGGCATGCAATCGAGTTTCGACATGACTCTTGGTTTAGAAGCGACATCTACAGTCTGTTAGAGAAGCACAATATCTCCTTCTGCTGGTCCATAACCCAGTATACAGAGACTCCAACGGAAGTAACTGCGAATTTCATCTATTCGAGGATGGTTGGAGATAGATCAATAACTCAATTTACGGGAATACAGAAGGATAGGTCAGAGCAGATGAAGAAGATGGAGAAAACAATAGAAGGGGCCATCGATTCCGTAGATCAAGCGTTCGTCTTCTTCAACAACCATTTCGCAGGCTTCGGACCAGAATCAGTAAACGAGTTTCGAAGACTTACAGGATTGATGGAGATGGATTGGACAAAACTTGGTGGAGGGGCATCACGTCAGAAGGGTTTGGGCGAATTCTAGCGAATTAGCACGAGAGAATGGCAGCAGAGAAAATCCGCATCATAATGCATGTAGACATTGACTCATTCTACCCCTCCGTAGAGATGAGGGAGAATCCAAGTCTCAAGGGATTACCAGTCATTGTTGGAGCAGATCCTAAGGGAGGTAAGGGGAGAGGCGTAGTAGTCTCCTGCTCCTACGAGGCTAGGAAATTCGGAGTACACTCAGGTCAACCAATTTCAAGAGCCTATAGACTCTGTCCGGACGCGGTTTACCTAAGACCGAATTTCTCCCTTTATGGGAAGGCTTCTTCAAGTATAATGAGGCTTCTCCGATCTTTTGTCGACAAGTTTGAGCAGGTGAGCATAGATGAAGCGTTCTTGGATGTAACCAACAAAGTTGTGGACTATGAAGAAGCTAGAGCTCTCGCCTTACAGATTAAAGAAGAGTTGCTGAAGAAGGAAGGATTTACGTGCTCCATCGGTATAGCTCCGAACAAATCGACAGCTAAGATTGCGTCGGACTTTAAGAAGCCAGACGGCTTGACTGTAGTGAAGCCTGATCATGTGAAAGAATTCCTTGCACCTCTACCAGTTTCTGCAATCACCGGCGTCGGCAAGAAGACAGCATATTTCTTGAGATCAATTGGAGTTGAAACGATAGGGCAGCTTCAGAATGTCCCCGGAAAGGATCTTGTGAAATACTTTGGGAAAGGCGGAGTTTGGCTATGGAGCGTAGCCCATGGGCAGGAGAGAATCGAAGTAAGGGAGAGGGAGATGATGAAATCTCTTAGCGCAGAGCACACTTTCGACTATGACATTGACGATCATGCCAAAGTCTTAGCCACGATGGAGGTGTTGGCGGAGGAACTGCACAAGAGAGTTGTTTCAGCTAACCTCCTTTTCAAGACGGTAGGGATCAAAGTGAGGTTTCGCCATTTCGAAACCTCTACTCGAGAAAACTCTCTTCCCAACTACACCGATGAAAAAGAAATATTGCTTCAGGAGGCGAAGAGCTTGTTTCGAGAGTTTGAGCAAGATGACCGTAAAATAAGACTGATTGGTTTGCGTGTATCTAACATGAAGAAAGTGGGTGTCGGGAAGACGGGGCTCGAAGTCTGGTTACGGGGTTAGATGGCCCTTCACGCTTTTTTAATTAGAGAGGAACCAATCTAGAATTGCAAAACAATAACGAACAACCGAATTCGATTGTAGCAATGATGATCTTGTAGTCTGGTCTCGCCTACTCTAATCTGCCCGACAAGACCGCTAATCCTTAAATACGATATCAAAAGCACGGCGGCAACGTGTTCAATAAGCGAATAGTCGTGTTCGTGTCGTTGCTGCTTCTGGCACCGGTGTTTGCTTTGCCTGTTGCCTACTCAAAGGGGGAGACAACGCATACAGTTCAGGTCGGTGCAGGATTGGTTTCACCGAG
>JAHFOH010000106.1 GCA_023266955.1 Nitrososphaerota archaeon | reverse complement strand
ACTTACAAGCCGGGTTTAAGGGTCTGTCTCCTAAATGAATGGAAGGTGATTCTCTAATCCTTTTCTTCCCGGAAAATCGCTCGGTGCGTTGCCTTTGGTGATAGATTGACATTTTAGTGACAATCTTTCAATATTTCAAATCAACATGCGTTATTTGATCTGTTTCTTCAGAAGCTTCTCTTTGAAGGCTGCAGCACAGTCCTCTGCTCCAAATCGGTATCTGACGTTGTTTATCCATTCTATGACGGGTTTTCCTTCAATGGGCATTCCACAGAAGTCGCACTTGTAGACGACTACGTCTTCGAGAAGAACCGAGGCGCCATATTCTTCCTTAGGAGTTTTGGTTATTAGTAGTGAAGTGATGCCTGTGATACCCTTTACCTGAGGAAGTTTTTCCGCAGTGAGTTTTCCTAATTCGGCGATGTCGTTAACCTCGGCTTTCACTACTATTGTAAATGAGCCTGCAACCCCGTAGACCTCTCTTAGTTCCTTAATCTCAGAGAGTTTTGCGTAAACTTGTTCGATGTCGGGTGGGTTTGCCTGAATCAGTAGGACGGTTCGGATCTTGCCCCTGATCTTGTCAGGATCAACGATTACAGTGAATTTTTTGATGACGCCTAGGTCTGTCAGTCTCTTTATTCTCGCCCGGACTGTTGGAAGGCTGACTCCAGTCTCTCTTGCTATGTCCTTGTACATCATCCTCCCATCTGTCTGTAGGAGTTCGATGATTCCCACGTCAATTCTGTCGAGTCTGATAACCATCGGACCGAGAGTTTTTCAGCGATGATAAGTAACTTGCGATTCTTCTTTCACCGAAGCTAAGCACCGAGATTAACACGAAACGAGCCTGTCACCGTCGATTATTTGCTTTCTCGGCAAGAATGGCACCCCTAGCTCTCATTCCCTGAAAGACGCTACGTTCCTAGGTCATATAGTTGTATAGGACATTTGTTCGCGGGTGTTCTATCGTATCTAGCCGCGTTGGACTGGGTATTGCAAATCAAATTCGGTGCTCAAGACAGGTTTTTGGCCTGCTCAACGTATTCTAGAACTTTTATCCCGCGGTCACGAGCGTTTAGTTCCCGGAAAAAGGGTAGCGGGTCAACGCACTGTTCTGGTGGTATAGCGCCTCGAACGTTGATCTTTCCTTTCCCCAGCCATTGAGCAGCAATTGAGGGCGGCACTCCTGTACCCACTGTGCCTCCGCCGATCTTCCATCGTTTGTGAGGTACGCTGATAGCATCATATCTGAGTTTGACTGATCGTCCATTCTTCTCGCCATGGAGCTCTACTCTCTGGACATCCACGTCCAGCTCGACTTCATGCGGCTTCGGAATGGAGTCTACAACAGTGGCGAGGACATCGTAGGGCAAGACATCTTTGTCACGCACCTTGACTGGGTCACGGCTCGCTAGACCCATCTTCACAAGCATCGTTATGGATTTTGTAAACTCCAGTGGGTACGCAACAATAAAGTCCATCTCTTGAACACCTTTGTCAAGAGTGAAGGGAAGAGTCGCCAATTCTGAGTGTATTGTATAGTATCCTTCAACTTCTCCTACAGGCTCCGGGAGTACGAAACGCTCCTTGCCTGAAAGCGGCGGAAGCTTCCGAAGTTTGCCCTTACGAAGAACAATGGGTGGCATTGTGAATTCGTCTAGTACAGTTCGAATTGAGTAAGGTGATTGAAAGACATCAGCTCCAGGCTTCACGGTCGCCGATCCACTTCTCAACTTGGCTGTTTGAATTCTGGCTAACTTGGTTGCCCCATATGCAGCCATTACGTTCATTGTGCCGGGAGTGCTCCCTATTCCGAGAATACAAGTAATTCCAGCGTCCTTTGCCTGCCGATCGAGCTTTAGCTGCTTCAAAGTCATGTGGTACAGACCTCCTAGATCAAGGTAGTGAATGCCGGCTTGGATTGCAGCTTTCATCACGAAAAGGTTGAGTTGATACCAAGTGGAGTTTACTGCCACATCCCAATTTTTCATTAGCTTTGCAAGCTCATCGGTCTGTCGGACATCGGTTTGCAGGGGAACGGCTCGATCTGTCTTGAGGGCTTTTGTTACTCGTTGCACCTTAGAAAAATCGAGGTCAGCTACACCGACCTTTTCGACGCCGGGACTTTCGAGCAGGTCTCGGATCGTGACCTGCGCCATAGCGCCGGCTCCTCCAAGTACGAGAATGCGCATTGTCGTGCGCTTCTCGATCGATTTCGCGGTTAAGAGTCTTTAGCCATTTTGGCTGGGAGCATGAATGCTTTCCGTAATTCAAGGGAAGGCTTATCATACCTGAGAAGGCGAACGATGCGAGATACCGTATGCCGCGACTTAATGTGGAGAAATCCATGGCCTTACACAAGGAGGCTCTGAAGGTCTTACCTGCTGGTGTGAGCTCTAACGCACGTCTTTGGAGACGTGTCTGCCCGATCTACACTCCTTGTTCTCTATTTGTGGAGAAGGCTGTTGGGTCGCACATCTGGGACGTAGATGGCAACGAATACGTTGACTATCGGCTAGGGTATGGGCCGGTAATCCTCGGCCATAGCTATCCTCAGGTCCATGATGCAGTGCATAGTGTCGATGAGAGGGGCCTTGTGTATGCCTTTTCACATGAATTGGAGATCAAGGTAGCGAAGCAGATCATTTCTTTGGTGCCGAGTGTCCAGATGGTGCGTTTTGCAAACTCCGGGACAGAAGCGACAATGCACGCGATCCGGGTTGCCCGAGCTTACACGGGCAAAGAAAAGATCGTGAAGTTCGAGGGGCACTACCATGGGGCTCATGACTATCTGCTGTTCTCCACCGAGCCAGAATTTACCGACGTTCAAGGCGACGTGCCTGCGAGAGCGTCGCCTGCATCACTCGGGATTCCAACGGCTATTCGAGAACTCGTCATAGTGCAGCGATGGAATGATTTCCCTGGTCTAGAAGAGACGCTAAGAAAGCACGGAGATGAGATTGCTGCGATTATCACAGAGCCTGTGATGGGTAATTCTTCAGCGATTATGCCTGAGAAAGGCTACTTGGAGTTTCTGCGAAAGGTCTGCGATGAGTACAACATAGTTCTCATCTTCGATGAGGTCAAGACTGGATTTCGTCTTGCTCGTGGGGGGGGCTCAGGAAGTCTTTGGGGTCAAGGCTGATCTTGCAACGTTTGCAAAGTCCATGGGGAATGGTTATCCAGTTGCGGCGATTGGTGGGAAGCGTGAAATAATGGAGTATATCGGACCGCATAAGGTTGTTCACGGAGGCACTTATTCAAGCAACCCACTCTCCTTAATGGCTGTTCACACAACGCTGAATCTGTTGGCTGATGGTCAGGTGCACAGCTATCTTAATGACTACGGCAGACAACTGATGAAAGGCATTGATGATATTCTTACTGATGCTCATCTACCTCATCGGATCTTAGGGCTACCTCCAATGTTTCAGATATTGTTCACAGACCTTGAAAAGGTTAGAGAATACAGGGACCTTGCAAAATGCGACCTGGACCTCTACGGTCGTCTTCAGCTTGAGCTACTTGGTCACGGAGTGATGTTTGATGAGGACAACATGGAGGTATGCTTCACGTGCTATTCTCACAGTAAAGACGATCTTGACAAAACACTTCGGGCAATCCAGGCAAGCATTCCCATAGCTAAGGCTGCAACTGTAGCGCCTCGGCCGACTGAGTGGTGATAACTTTGAAGAGGTCGGCAGCTCTACAAACAAGGAGCTACTTCCATACCGTTAATCCCGCCACCGGCGAAAGTATAGCAAGATACGAGCTGCTTTCATCGGACGAAGCAATCGGTGCAGCAAAGAGGGCTCAACGAGCTTTCCAATCGAAATGGAGTAGCCTTTCGATTGCGGAAAGATCTGATCATCTGAGAACTCTGGCTAAGGTTCTCCGCGCCAAGAAGATAGATTATGCGAAGCTCATAACTAGGGAGATGGGCAAGCCGATTTCTCAATCAGAGGCTGAAGTAGAGAAATGCGCCTGGACAGCTGAAGTGTATGCGGAGAATTCGGTGAAATGGCTTGCTGATGAATTTGGAAAGACTGATGCAGAATTGAGTTATGTGACTTTTCAGGCCCTGGGTGTTGTACTTTCAATAATGCCTTGGAATTTCCCATTCTGGCAGGTCTTCAGGTTCGCCATTCCTGCCCTTGTAGCTGGAAATACTTCGGTTCTGAGGCATTCGACTGCTTGTCCCGGTTGCTCACTTGCAGTCGAAGAATCATTTGAAGAAGCTGGGTTTCCTGAAGATGTGTTTAGCTCGATTGTAACAGATCACGAAGCTGTATCGAGGCTCATAGAATCAGACCATATACACGGGGTTTCCTTCACGGGAAGTGTGGCGGCTGGTGCCAGAATAGGAGAGCTGGCTGGCAGGAATTTGAAGAAATTTGTGCTGGAACTTGGTGGAAGTGATTCCTTCATTGTGCTTGAAGATGCTGATGTCGAAAGGGCAGCGGAAGTAGGAGCGAACGCCCGATTGATAAATTCGGGTCAGAGCTGTATCGCGGCCAAGAGATTTATTATTGTCAAGTCGGTTGCCAGGAGATTCGCTGATCGGTTCACTCGGGAATTCGAGAAGAGAAAGACTGGAGATCCGATGGATCCGAAGACAGATGTTGGACCACTTGTTAACAGTCAGCAAGTGGCGGTCGTTGATGAACAGGTGAAGGATGCGATTTCGAAGGGCGCGAAAGCCGCTGTCGGGGGAAGACCAAGGAATGGTGCAGGTACGTTTTACGAACCGACTGTCCTTGAAAGAGTAACTCTCGAAATGAGAGTGATGCGTGAGGAAGTCTTTGGACCTGTAGCTCCAATTTACGTAGTCTCGGATGAAGCAGAAGCAATCAAAGTCGCAAATGATAGCCAGTTTGGTCTTGGTGCGAGCCTCTGGACATCTGATGTTTCAAAGGCCAAAAGATTGGCGGGATGGATACAGAGTGGTGTTGTCTTTGTAAACGCACTTGTCAAGTCGGATCCTAGGATGCCCTTTGGTGGAATCAAAAGATCTGGTATAGGCCGAGAACTCTCGAAATATGGTTTGAGAGAATTCGTGAACGTGAAATCAGTAAACATCTACGGAATTTCAGGGGCAGAGCAAAAGTTATTGGTGGAATAAGTTACCCCCTAACCGGCTAGGCGCTGAGTCTCTTCTACTGCTTGCCCGGTAGAGAACACTATTATAGAAATGTCAAGCTGTATTTGATCTGTCTTGACGACTGTTCAGCAGTTGTACATAGGTGGAGAATGGGTTAAACCCGAAAAGGCTGAGTACTTCAACGTCCTA
>JAHFOH010000105.1 GCA_023266955.1 Nitrososphaerota archaeon | reverse complement strand
CCGACTTATGCAGACGAAATAGCCTGAATCAAGAAGAAAAATTGGAACTGTAGGTGGGAATCGTCTAAAACTGTTGACAAGATCCTTCTACTTCATCGAATACGGTAACGCTAAAACGATAGCGTTTCGCGCAACTTCGGCAGTCAACCCAAGAAAGTGCGTTAGATTTTGGAAATCTCCAACCAAATCTTTAGGGCATACGATATACGAGGAGTCTACGGTAAAGACCTCTCTACGGAAGTTGCAGAAAAAATAGGTCAAGCCTATGCGAACTACCTCAAAGCAGATGGTAAGAAGATCCTTCTGGGAAGAGATGTGAGACTCAGCGGGGAAACTCTATCCCGCTCCATCGCCAAGGGACTCCTAAAGGCGGGATGTATGGTCACAGACCTAGGAATCATTTCAACGCCAGTACTGTACATCTCTATCGTGCGACAAAACGCTGACGGCGGGATTATGGTGACCGCAAGTCACAATCCGCCTGAATGGAACGGATTCAAACTATGCAGGGAGAAATCCCTGTTGATCGCTGAGGGGATGGGAATGGAAGAGATTCGACGCATGACGTTAGACGGTACCTTCCCCGAAGGTTCCCCGGGTAGCTTAGAAGGCGAAATCGGGGCAATCAAAGACTACGTTGAATTCATCACGAGCAAAGTCAAGCTCGAAAAGAAGATGAAGATTGTGATGGACTTATGCAACGGAGCAGCTACCCTTTGTGCCCCGAGAGCCTTCCAAAAACTTTCGGCCACAACCTTCACGATAAACGAAATACCTGACGGAAGGTTTCCGAATCATCTGCCAGAGCCGACTGATGAGAACTTAGCGGCTACAGCCCAACTCGTAGAACGGGAGAAGGCGGACTTTGGCATGGGTTTCGACGGTGACGCAGATAGATCGGTCTTTGTTGATGATAAAGGCAGAATCATCCCCGGAGACATAGCTCTAGCCATACTGGCAAAGTATTACCTCAACTCAAACCCCGGAGGCAGGGTCATCTATGATGTTGCCTGCTCAACAGCAGTTCCGAGAGTGGTTGAAGAAGCTGGGGGGACGCCAGTTGTGAATAGAGTTGGTCACGCCTACATGATGGACAGAATGATCACTGAGGGGGCGCTCATCGGAGGAGAGGTAAGCAGTCACCTATACTTCTCAGACATTTACGGTCTTGATGACGCCCTCTTCGCCGCCCTAAAGATGGCTGAAGTCATCTCTACTTCAGGTAAGAAGCTTTCTCAGCTTTTAGCTGAGATACCGAAATACCCCAAAACGCCGGTCATGAACTTTGACTGCCCCGATGAAGCAAAGTTTAGGGTCGTAGACGAGTTAATTAAAGAGCTACAGGGAACAACCTCGGAGATCATCACGATTGATGGAGTGAAAGCCTTGTATACTGATGGATGGCTCCTGATCAGAGCCTCCAACACTCTCCCACAGGTTAAAATGATAGCTGAAGCTGAGACGGAATCAACACTTAATGAGCTAATTGAGCTTGGTACAGTCAAAATCCGGGAGAAGATCAAGCAGCTGACACGCGGGTGAGACTCATGGGGGAAATTAGGAAGGACTACTTTAGCGACCGTCTCGTAATAGTTTCAGAGGCCCGAGCCAAGAGACCAAGCGACGCTAGTGCCAAGGGCAGACGAAAATGCGTATTCTGCCCTGGCAATGAATTACAAACACCCCCAGCGGAACTCGTCCTTGTCGAAAGAAAGGACGCGATAGCAGTTATGGTCGATCAGATCGAACCCGTAAAAGGATGGACGGTTAGGGCTTTCCCCAACAAGTTTCCCGCTGTCTCACCGTCGAGGATGCCACTGCCGAAAACCGATTTTGAAGCTGAGCCTGCCTATGGTTTCCAATATGTGATTGTCGTTACACCAAAGCACAACCTGAGTTTTCACCAAGTTCCAGTCAAACAATGGCATCGAACCTTAACAGCCTTCCAAGAGCTCACGAAGCGTCTGTTGCATAAGGAGGGAGTACAATACGTATACGCTTTCATTAACCACGGGGAACAGGCAGGAGCCTCTCTCTCTCATCCTCATCTTCAGCTCATCACCTTCTCCGCGACACCTCCTCTTATTCAAGAGGAGTTGAAGGGCATGGACGGCTTAGCTTCAAACACCTGTAAACTATGTACCGTCTTGGAAAAGGAGTTGAATGGACCGAGACTGATATTCAAGGCCGAACAGTTCGCCGCATTTGCGCCATGGGCATCAACCCATGCTTACGAATTTTGGATTGCTCCAACTATTCATCAGACCACAATATTAGAGGCCACTTCTAAACAACTTGAGAGCACCAGCGTGGTCATAAGGACTACCCTCGGCGCATTGGCAAGAGTTCTCCACAATCCAGACTTCAACCTGGTATTCCACATATCGCCTAGGAACCACACGGAGGGGAAGCTTCACTGGCACATTGAAGTATATCCGCAGGTGACAAAGTGGGCTGGATTGGAGAGGGGAGCCAGAGTCTACATCAATCAAGTTCCACCAGAAGAGGCGGCAAAGAGACTAGCCTCAGCCATTAGGCACTGAAATCCTCGATTCATCAAAGCGTTAGGATTCCAATAAAATCTCCTCGCCGAAGTGCTGGAAGCCTTAAAGCGCTCTGGTCTGGGGCTCGCGTCCAATCCTAATGGTCCTGCAAGGACTCATACTAGCGCTGCTATCTTCGGTCTTCTTTGGAGGTAATCATGCAGCGGCTAGGCGAGGCCTAGTAAAAGGCGATGTTTACGCCGGCGTCTTATTGACCCTTAGCCTAGGTTTGCCAGGCTTCTTCGCACTCGCATGGGGCACTGGCGAGCTATCGCAACTTCCTGGTCTTCCTCCTTTAGCGCTAGGTTACTTCATGCTTGCTGGAATACTCCACTTCGTCGTAGGTAGGACACTCACCTACGCCAGCCTCCAGCAAATCGGAACTACGAGAACGAGCCCGATCGTTGGAACCAACACTCTCTACACGGTGGTGCTAGCAATAGTATTCCTTGGCGAGCCAGCTAGCCTGAAGGTGATCACCGCGGCCCTACTCGTTGTTGCAGGGGTAATTCTACTTTCCCGCCAGGAACACGCAAATGGGAACGGTTCAGTCTCTGTTAAAAGTTATGGAGTGGCGTACTCCCTTGTTGCCGGCTTCATCTTCGGGGTGACTCCCTTACTAGTCAGAGCAGGCCTATTGCTAGCCCCTCTACCTGCCTTAAGTGCAACGATATCATACGCTGTCGCGTTGTCATTGTACTCACTAGGATTGTTGTCGCCTTCTCGTAGGAAAACCACGTCCCGTGGAACCATCACCTATCCTTTCTTGCTCGCTGCAATATCAGTTAATTTAGGGCAAATACTACGTTACTACGCCCTGAATCTCGCGCCAGCCAGTGTTGCCTCAACTATAATCAACGCCTTCCCTTTGTTCGCGCTGATCTTTGCGTACCCTGGACGTCGCGGTCTTGAAACCTACTCGCGTTCTGTACTCGGCGGCGCCGCTCTGATCTTGATCGGAGTAAACCTCATCTACTTAGCACCCTAGATGTTGTAGCAATGATTTGGTAAGCGGTCCTATCTTCCAGCGAACTCGGGACCGAGCACAGCTTCTAGAGTGTTTATCACGGACGTGTTGTGACCGACATAGAGTACGATCACCCTGCCTCTTGCGTACCAATGTGGAACGTCGATCCAGTCGTAAAACGAACATTGCATCCCCAACAATACTTGTTTGCAGATCTTATTTCCGTCAGCTGAAACGGAAGCTGCGTTGGTCTGAGCGGCATAAGCATCCAGAAACTCCCAGGTTGAAACCGTCTCACCGTTGACTTTAATCAAATTCCTTGGAATAGAGAATACATCCTGAGACGCATTACCAAATGGTTCAACAGTAGCCCCAAGGGCTCGGAGATTATCTACTAGGCTAACATAGTCCTTGACCGGCCCGCCATGTGAGACGACAGGCGACTGACCTCTAGACAATGCAATCACACCAATTCCAACTATCGCCACAATCACAGTGGCAGCGAAATAGTACATTCTTCGACTTGCGAGCTTATTCAACTGCGACACCGGCCACGCGTTGGGGCCACGGTATGCAATAACCCCACTACTTTGAACATAACGTCCATAGTTTAGAACAGGTGGAAGTTTACACTGCTTCACCGTGCCATACCAATCGTGCCGGAAAGCAGCCAAACAGCCTAGAGGAAAAGCCGCAGGAATCCGCCTAAATCTGGCTGATCCAGAAGCGCTTCGCAAGGATTAGAAGTCCAAGGACAATTAGTAGCACCCCGATAGCTCCCCCTGCCCCAGCAATCGCATAAGGAAGGAAACCGGCTAGTCCGGATGAGAATGGAGACTCAGACAGCTCTACCGCGGGATATGAAAGATTCAGCTCGTTGAGGACAGTTGGAGCGCTCGCAGATGCAAGTAGGTGATAGTTACCCTTTGGTAGGGTGAGTGAATCTTCACCTGTAGCGTTGAAGTAGTTACGGATAGATCCCACAGGAGGTTCAGGGAAATAAGGCCGAATCGCGTTAACCTGCTTCGATGAGATATTGGCATACTGGATCTCATTCAGGACGTAGATGCGGATAGGTGCCGCTGCGGTCCACGAAAGGTGAAGGGTCCCTGAGTTCATGAATGCTATGCCCACCTCCATTGTCTTGTTAACGTCGATAGGGATCGCTCCATTGCGGGTTGACGTGATTGACGTTAAGGCGATGCGCTCAGGCGCCGCCAACTGTGAAAAGTATACTACGGACGCTAGGACTAGCACGGAGCCGAAGATGATTAGGATAAGTGCTACGACAATCTTGCCTGCTGGAAGTCTCTTTGCAGATTTGGGAGTTTCCTCCAATCCCGTCAGATCGAGCGAAATATCACCTATAAGGCTTCAAAATATTTGAAGGTAGTTCCGATTTAGAGGCAGGCTATTAACGAATTAGCAAAGTTACGGAGAATCTCGGATGGATGCTTCCTTGCATTAATTCCGAGCTGTAGGCAATTCAGACCTGCGGATGCGAAACCTTCGGCTTCATGCAAATGATGGCTGCGCCTCTCTCGACGGTACCATATGAAATCCTAACTACAAGGTAGAGACCGCTTTGCATGGAGATGTGGGAAACCGCTACGGTGACCAGAAAGAGCAGGGTGACAATTCCTGCACATATACGCCGCAAATACGGGCTTAAACAGGGCACCAAGGTGGCTTTTGTTGAATCCGAGACTGGTGTCACATTAGTGCCTGTCGCGTCCATCCGAGATCTCTTCGGAATTGACAAGAAGCACAAAACTGCCCTCCTCGATGCGATTCGT
>JAHFOH010000016.1 GCA_023266955.1 Nitrososphaerota archaeon | reverse complement strand
TGATAAGACTCATCAAGGATCTCGGCTACGAACTCTACGAGAGGGATATCACTCCCTTCGAACTGGTCAGCGCGGAGGAAGTCTTCGTCTCAGGAACAAAATCAAGCATACTGCCTGTGGCAAAAATAAATGGCAGACCGATCAGTTACGGTAGGCCAGGACCAATAACAATGCGTGTGATGCAGGAATTTAGGCGACTAACCAGCAGACCTGAAGAAGGTACGCCTATCTACGAAGAACTAAAACTCGCTGAAAAGTAGAAACCTAACCCATAACCATACACATAACAGCTTTCTGCACGTGAAGCCGATTCTCAGCCTCCTCAAAATACAGTGATTGCGGACCATCAATCACTTCATCAACAACCTCCATACCTCGATCTGCAGGACCACAGTGCATATACCGTGCTTTATTCGTGAGTTCCATCAGCTCAGGGGTACAAATCCAATCCTTGAAACCGTCTTGATAGGCTGAAGCGCCCGCCTTATCAACCGAAGGAGAATAGGGAGGGAAGAACTTCTTGCAACTCCAAGCCTTAGGATAGACTATATCAGCTCCTTCAAACGCCGTTTTCATATCATTCGTAACTCTGATCCTCCCTCCATACCTATCAGCCTTCTTCTTAGCCGCCTCCATTACCGCTTCCTCTAATTCAAAACCTGGAGGATGAGCGAGAACCACATCCATCCCGAACTGTGTGCCGATAAGCACTGAACTCTGGGGGACAGCAAGAGGTTTGAGTCCGCCTGAATAGGCGTATGAGACAACTAGCCTCTTACCTTGAGGGTTGGGAAAGACGTTTTTGATTGCCATCATGTCTGCAAGAGCCTGAAAAGGATGATACAGGTCATCCTCCATGTTCAGCACAGGTATTGATGCGTAACGAGCAAATTCCTGAATGACCTTATGCCCTCTTCCTATTATCCATCGTGAGGCATCTCCATACACCCTAATCGCTATTGCATCTCCATAGCGACTCAGAACTCTGGACACATCGGATATAGCCTCCGTCTGGTATGGAACTGAATCCTCAGGCAGGGCAGGAGTATATACATCGGAAGGACTGAGGAAGTGTGCGTGCCCGCCCAGCTGATAGATTCCTGCTTCGAAGGAGTTTCTGGTTCTTAAGGATCGGTTGTAGAAGAGCATGAAGAGGGTTCGACCAGGTAAATAGGGGGTGGGCACCCTGTCGTCGAAGCTTCTTTTCAATTGGAAGCTTAGATCAAGAATTCTGGCTACTTCGTCCTGCGAAAAATCGTCAGTATTCAGAAAGTGCTTTCCCCTCATCTCGCCGACGAAGGAAGGCAAGCTCAAAGAAAGCGGCGAACTTGAATCTAGAGTTGATTTAACCCTTTTAGCCACGTAATAGTTAAATAGAGAGCGCCGAAAAGCGTAGGAAAGTGTTTTTTTGTGCATGAGATTCTGTGGCTTACGGTATGTTCTCAAGTTTTTTGGTGGTCCTAGATGCGTAGGCCAAAGCAGCCTGAGGTTGAAATCAAGGTAACCGGCCACATATTGGTGCCCAAACACGAAATTCTTCCTGCTGAAGAGAAGCAGAATATCCTTCACAAGTACAACGCTAGTGCAGCGCAGTTCCCCTACATTCTTGGGTCCGATCCAGTAATCAAAGAGATCGGGGCAAAACCGGGGGATCTAATCAAGATTACGAGAGTAAGTGAAACAGCTGGTCAAACCGCATACTATAGACTGGTGGTAGAGGGGTAGAGATGGCTCAGCTCGCTAAGACGTTCTTCGACTCCTGGGTTGCACTGGAGGATATGCTTGAGAGAGAAGGAGTCGCCAGGCAACATCTGAACTCATATAACGAGTTTGTTGAAAGAGGGCTTCAAAGTATAGTTGATGAAACAGCGAGCATAGATGTTGAAAGCCTTACCAATCCATATAAAGTGAGGTTTGGCAAAGTCCGGATTGGATCCCCGAGAGTAGTTGAGATAGACGGATCTATTAGCAGCATCCTTCCTCTAGAAGCTAGACTTCGCAACCTCACCTACGCAGCGCCGCTCTTTGTCGAAATGATTGTTGAGGAGAATGGGATCATCAAGGAATCTCAGTACCAGCATATTGGCGATTTACCTGTGATGGTGAGGTCCGACCTCTGTCCACTGGGCAAGATGAATTCTCAACAGATGGTGGAAGTGGGGGATGACCCGAAGGATCCTGGGGGCTATTTCATCATACACGGATCCGAACGTGTGATAGTCGGGTTAGAAGATCTTTCACCCAACAAGATTCTGGTTGACTATGAGCAGACTGGGTTAGTAGTGGTTTACAAGGCTAAGGTCTATTCCTCGATCGTTGGCTACCGTGCCAAACTCGAAGTTAGCCTGAGGCAGGACGGGGCCGTCAATGTCAAACTGCCCAGCTCACCTATTGACCTCCCCTTAGTGGTAGTGATGAGGGCGTTGGGAACGAAAACCGACAAAGAGATAGCGGAAGCAGTTTCACAAAGACCGGAGATACAGGATCTACTTGAGGTCACCTTCGAAAAAGCTGCTGAAGCTCCAACTACTAAAGACGCTCTAATGTACATTGGTAACCGCGTAGCACACGGTATGCTTGACGAGTTCAGGCTGAGGAAAGCGGAGTCCGTTTTGGATTGGGGGTTGCTGCCTCACCTAGGGAAGACTCCTGCGGATCGTTTCGATAAGGCAGTGTTCCTTGCTGAAGCTGTGTGTAAGCTGCTTGAGCTGAGGTTGGGTTGGATTGAGCCTGACGATAAAGACCACTACGGAAACAAGGTGATCAAGTTTGCGGGCCAAATGATCGCTGACCTCTTCAGAACTGCGTTCAGGAATCTTGTGAGGGACATGAAGTATCAGCTTGAGAGGTCAGGGCAACGGAGAGGCATGAATGTTGTCGGTGCCTCAATTAGGCCGGGTATAATTAAGGACAGGCTGAATAATTCCATTGCTACGGGAAATTGGGGTCGAGGGAAAGTTGGTGTTACTCAACTTCTAGATCGAACCAACTATCTCTCAACCATCAGTCACCTGAGGAGAATTCAGTCGCCACTCAGCAGAAGCCAACCCAACTTTGAGGCTAGAGACCTCCACGCGACTCATTTCGGAAGAATATGCCCAAGCGAGACGCCTGAGGGCTCAAACTGTGGCTTAGTGAAGAATCTGGCTCTGTCAGCAGTGATCTCCGTAATTGTCCCAATAGGTGAGACCATCGACAAATTGTATGAACTTGGCGTGAAGCCGATAAGGGAAGCTGATGATAAACTAAGAAGAGATGGTTGCAAGATATTCGTTGAGGGCAGATTTATTGGGTTCGTCGACAACGGAGAGAGACTCGCCCGAGGCTTCCGGAGACTAAGAAGAGAAGGGCAAATTCATCCCCATGCCAGTGTGTACTATTACTCTCCTCCACGCGAGAAGGCCATGGCGCGAATTCACGTAGGAACCAGCGCGGGACGTGTCGTTAGACCTCTGATAATTCTGGATGAAGGAAGACCTATGCTCACTGAAGAGATGATCCAGCGAATTTCCGCGGGAGAGCTAACCTGGAGGGACGTGCTGAAAATGGGCATGATCGAGTTATTGGATGCAAACGAGGAGGAGAATTGCTACGTTGCTATGTACGCAGACCAGTTATCCGCGAAGCACACGCACTTAGAGCTGTTCCCTGCGGCGATGCTTGGTGCCTCCGCCTCTATAATTCCATACCCTGAACATAACCAATCGCCAAGAAACACTTACGAATCCGCAATGGCAAAACAGGCCTTAGGCTTCTCCACACCCACTTTCATGTTTAACACATATGTGCGCGAACATTTGCTGGTTTATCCACAGCGTCCCTTAGTTACCACAAGACCCACAGCCCTACTCGGTCTTGAAGATAGACCAACAGGACAGAATTGCATCGTGGCGGTGCTGTCTTACGAGGGTTACAATATTGAAGACGCTATCATAGTGAACAAGTCCTCAATCGATAGAGGACTGGGAAGATCATTCTTCTTCAGACTCTACGAAGGTGAGGCCAAGCAATATCTGGGTGGTATGAAGGACAGCTTTGAAACCCCATCTCCGGAGGCGAATGTGAGGGGGTATAGAGGCGAGAAGTACTACAGATTGCTAGAGCCCGATGGAGTAGTTATGCATGAAGCCGTGGTGGGGGGAGGAGATGTAATCATTGGAAGGACTAGTCCACCTCGCTTTATGGAGGAGTACAAGGAGTTCGAGATAAAGGGTCCATATAGACGAGACACATCAGTAGCCATCAGGCCATCTGAGTCAGGTGTAGTAGACTCAGTCATGATCACCGAGAACGTAGAGGGTGGAAAGATGTTCAAGGTCCGCGTGAGAGATATGCGTATCCCTGAGATCGGGGACAAGTTTGCTTCGCGTCATGGGCAAAAAGGTGTGATTGGATTAGTGGTTTCTCAGCAGGACATGCCTTACACGGAAAATGGCGTTGTCCCCGACATTATCATTAACCCGCACGCGTTCCCTTCGAGAATGACAGTCGGTCAGCTCATAGAGTCCATCGCTGGAAAGGTCGCTGCCCTAAGAGGCAGTCCGGGTAACGGCACCGCCTTTAGTGGCGATGCCGTTGACGATCTAGGTAAGGTTCTTGAAAGCTTCGGCTTCTCCAGCACTGGAAAGGAAGTGCTTTACGATGGCAGGACGGGAAAAAGATACTCCGCGCAATGCTTCATCGGAGTAGTGTACTATCAGAAACTGCACCATATGGTGGCTGACAAGATCCATGCTCGGGCACGCGGCCAAGTGCAGATGCTGACTAAACAACCAACGGAAGGCAGAGCTAGAGGAGGAGGTTTAAGGTTCGGAGAGATGGAGAGGGATTGCCTAATCGCCTATGGCGCTTCCATGGTGCTGAAGGACAGACTCTTGGACGAGGCGGATAAGACGGAGGTGCATGTATGCGAAAAATGTGGTCTCATAGCCTACTATGATTCAAAGCAACGGAAGTATGTATGCAGAGTGGATGGAGACTCGGCTAAGATTTCTACTGTGGTAATGGCCTACGCTTTCAAGCTGCTGCTGCAAGAAATGACGAGTTTGAACATTGCGCCTCGACTGGTGCTGAAGGACAAGGTATAGGGTGGATTAGATGGCGCTTCAAGAGTCAGTTAAGGCTGTAAGTGGCATTCGATTCACGGTCTTCTCTCCTAATGAAGTACGCAAATACTCAGTGGTTGAAATTACCGCCCCTGAAACCTACGATGAAGATGGAATGCCTGTTCAGGGTGGTTTGATGGATAACAGGCTGGGCACACTCGAACCAGGGCAGAAATGTGCCACATGCGGTAACACGGCTGCAAGATGTCCAGGGCACTTTGGTCATATCGAGTTGGCGGAACCAGTTCTCCATATCGCGTACGTGGATGATATTCACAAACTGCTGCTCTCCACTTGTCGTGTATGTGGCAGACTTCTAATCCCGGAGGATGAAATAGTTGAATATCGAAGGAGACTAGTAGAGCGGAGTCCCTATACCCCAACCCTGACTGAAGAGATACCCAAGGAGATTCTTGCCAAGGGGAAGAAAAACAAGGTTTGTCTCCACTGTGGAAAACCACAGTATGAGATCGAGTTTACGAAGCCCACCGTCTTCCACGAGATTATAGAGGGTGGTGGAGCCACCAGGCTGCTGCCAGTTGCGATTCGAGAGAGGCTGGAAAGGCTTATCGATGATGATCTGGTTCTCCTTGGTTATGATCCCAAAGCAGCTAGGCCCGAATGGTTCGTTCTCCAAGTTATGCCTGTTCCACCCGTAACTGTACGTCCCTCAATTACTCTAGAGTCTGGCCTTCGGTCAGAAGACGATCTTACCCACAAGGTGGTGGACATCCTCAGGGTAAATCAGAGGGTGAGAGAGAGCAAAGAATCTGGAACACCACCGCTAATTATTCAGGATCTAGTGGACCTTCTTCAATATCATGTAACAACTTTCTTCGATAATGAAGTTTCTGGGCTACCTCAAGCTCATCATAGGTCGGGCAGACCACTCAAGACGTTAAGTCAGCGTCTGAAGGGTAAGGAGGGGCGCTTCCGCGGAAGCCTTTCGGGTAAACGCGTCGACTTTTCAAGTAGGACTGTTATCTCTCCTGATCCAAGTCTCGATATTTCCGAGGTTGGCGTCCCCTACGAAGTAGCGAGGAAGCTAACTATTCCCGAGAAGGTTTCTCCGTGGAATACTGAATTTCTCAAGTTGCTCGTCATCAATGGACCTTTCGAGTATCCGGGAGCGAACTATGTCATAAGGCCTGATGGTGTTAAGATACGTCTTGACTACGTGAGTGATAGGAAGACTCTAGCCGACACTCTTGCCGGAGGTTTCATTGTTGAAAGACACCTCTTGGACGGAGATACTGTGCTCTTCAACCGTCAGCCCTCTCTCCACAGGATGTCAGTCATGGCCCATTACGTTAAGGTCCTTCCATACAGAACCTTCAGGCTTCATCCAGCAGTGTGTCCGCCATACAACGCAGATTTCGACGGGGACGAGATGAACCTTCACGTCCCCCAGAGCGAAGAGGCTAGATCTGAAGCTTTGATGCTTATGAGGGTACAGGATCAAATCCTGTCGCCCCGATACGGGGGCCCAATCATAGGAGCAATCAGAGACTTTCTGACTGCCGCATACCTTCTGACACGTGATACAACCCTGCTCACTGAAGAGGAATTCACGAATCTGGCACTTACAGGCGGTTATGTGGGTGAACTTCCTGAGCCAAAGATTAACAGGCCGATAAGACTTTACTCGGGGAAGCAGCTCTTCTCCCTGTTCCTACCGAAGGATTTCAACTATGTAATGGTTTCAAAATGGGCAAGAGGTATCAAAGAGATTAAGGGTCCGGACGTCGTGATCAGGAAGGGAGAATTACTAAAGGGAGTGATTGACAGGGCAGCCATAGGGGCTGAAGAGTCCGACAGCATTCTCCACAGAGTTGCAAAGGACTACGGCTCCGAGCGTGCGAGACGGTTTCTTAACTCAATCTTGTCCGTGTTGAAGGTCTTTGTTACGAGGTTCGGCTTCAGTTATGGACTTGATGAACTCATGGTAAGCGAGGAAACAAGAAATGCCATCGAGAAAATTCTCGATGAATCTTACGACAAGGTTGCCGACCTAATCAAGCAGTATGAAAGAGGAAAGCTTCCCCTGACCCGGGGCTTATCCGCGGAACAAGCGCTTGAATTGTATGTTGTCAATGAATTGGCGAGGGCGAGAGATAGGGCTGGGCGAGTCGCTGATAGGGCTTTTCCCGTTGAAAACTCTGGGATCATCATGGCGAGGACTGGTGCCAGAGGCTCGGGTCTTAACATTGGACAAATGACAGCCGCCTTGGGTCAACAATCAGTTAGAGGCAAGAGGATAGAGAAGGGTTACCAGGAGAGGGCTCTGCCGCATTTTGAAAGGGGAGATACGTCTCCGGACGCAAGGGGCTTTGTCCGCTCCAACTACAGGGATGGTCTAAGTCCAGCGGAATTCTTCTTCCACGCTATGGGTGGGAGGGAAGGACTGGTGGACACTGCGGTGAGGACTCAGCAAAGCGGCTACATGCAGAGAAGGCTGGTGAATGCACTGGAGCATCTAAAGGTGGAGTACGATCTAACTGTCAGAGATCCGTATGGTCATATCATGCAGTTCGCTTACGGAGAGGATGGAGTAGACCCGGCAAAGAGTGATCACGGTAAGGCAGTGAACGTTGAAAGGCTCGTGGAAACAGAGGCCTTCCTTTCGAAGGGTAAGCTCAAGGCATCGCTAAAGCAGGTAGACCGCATCCTTAGCAAGCATGTTGCCCTACTCAATCCAAAACTAATCGAGGATCTGAGGAGAGCACTTCAGAAGATTAGGCTTAGTCCCTCGTCAATTGAGGACGTCTGTAAAAGAACAGTCGAATTGCTGAAGAAAGCTACTGTGGAACCAGGGGAGGCGAGCGGAATCGTAGCCGCCCAGTCTATCGGTGAGCCTGGAACTCAGATGACGCTAAGGACATTCCATTTTGCAGGTGTTAAGGAGAGGGATGTTACACTTGGGCTACCAAGGCTAATCGAACTTGTCGATGCTCGGAAACAGCCGAAGACACCGTCATGCGACGTCTTTCTCGATCAAGAGCACCGGCATTCCAACGAGAAGCCCCTCAAGGTAGCGAAGGACATCCTCTTCACCAAGGTTGCGAACGTTGTGGACCACAGCGTCATCAACTACTCTGATGGAGCAATCTTATTGGTTCTGAGCAAGGAGTTGCTCGAAGAAAGGGACTGCACTCCGGAAATGGTTGGGAGCGTCATCGAATCTCCGAAGAGAAAGGTTGACGTTGACGGGCGGAAGGGAACGGTCCGCATAACAGTAGAAGGTGCTGACCTCCCTGCGTTATTCATCTTACGGAATAAGGTAATGAACATGCGAGTTAAGGGAATACCTGGTATCATACGTGTCACCGTCGTCAAGGAGAAGGATGAGTGGATGATCCAGACCTCAGGATCGAATTTGTCAAAGGTCCTCCAGATACCAGGAGTCGAAATAACGCGGACGATTACGAACAACATCTTCGAGGTAGCACTTACTTTAGGGATCGAAGCGGCTCGGACCGTGCTGGTCAAAGAACTCATGGGCACCCTCGAAGAGCAGGGTCTGGAGGTCGACATCAGACACATACTCTTAGTGGCCGACCTGATGACTTCGAAGGGTTTCCTGCAGCAGATCGGGCGACACGGAGTAGCCGGGACAAAGACAAGCGTGCTCGCAAGGGCGGCATTCGAGATTACGGTCCCAACCCTAGCTGAGGCGTCGGTCCAAGGTGAGACAGAGGAGCTGAAAGGAGTAACTGAGAATGTGATTGTGGGGTTGCCGATTCCAGTAGGAACGGGTATGATAGATGTATTCATGAGGGGAGCGGGTTGAAGTGGTTGAGGAACGGCTCCTTGAGGAGTTTCTCAAAACTGCTCTCAAAACTGGAAGGTGTATCCTAGGTACAAGAACGGTCTTGTCCTCCATTAAAGGGTCTAAGATCGTGTTATATTCCTCGTCAATGGATGATGATTCTCGTCAGGCTCTTCTTGAGGCGTGTACTTCAAATTCGGTCCCTTCAGTACTCTTTGCAGGCAACTCCGAGAAGCTAGGTCGACTTTGCGGAAAACCATTCAAAGTGTCGGCAGTTGGAGTAAAGTCGCCTGGCGATGCGAATCTAGACACCGTTCTTTCCACTCAACCAGCTGCCTGAGCTTATGGATCTGGCACTGTACCCGTTTGGTGTGCTTATCATTTTTGCAGGTCTTGCCCTTCCGCTATCCTCAGTTGGCTCGCGCCAGAGCGGATCAAGGGGGCTCGTCGTCCTACTCCTTCGTCCTCTTCCCATTGTAATTGGCTCGAGACGTCTCTTCTTTCTGCTTGTTCCCATTCTATTCATCCTGCTATTCGTTCTACTGATTCCTGTGTTCGTGGCGTAGTGGCTTTGAGTGAGAAATCTGAAGAAGTATATGGGACGAATAGTCAGCGTACTACTGTCAGAGTACCTTTCCTCCTTCTAGGTCTTTTGCTGATGGTCGTTGGAATTCTTCTTGTGGCAGTCTCGTTTCTTAGGAGTGACAATTTTACTGGTGTTATCTTCATTTTTCCTCTGCCTTTCCTAATAATAGGAGGTAGACTTGATCCCCTATTCCTCTTCGCCGTGGCTGCATTAATGCTCGCTTTTCCACTTCTAATTTTCTATTTTCTTGTACGTAAGATGTCTCACGAATAGGTTTAATAGCGCCATTCGAACGTTCAAGCACCGGTTGCTCGGCGAAAGACTGGATGCCGCAGAGGATCAAGCTGACTTCTGAAGAACTTGGCCTCATGTCTCTGTTTCAGAGCGTGAGCGGTGCCACAATTCGGGACTGTATACAGGATGATAAGGAGGATCGTGTGATTTTTGTCATCAACAAGGGGGAGATGGGACTTGCGATTGGCAGGGACGGCAATACTATCAAGAATGCTCAGAGAATGATCGGGAAACCTATTGAGCTGGTCGAGCATTCCGATGATCCGAAGGAGTTCATCAGAAATGCCTTGAATCCGAGGTTTGTGAACGACGTTCGCTTAAGCGAGAAACTTGATGGTACCAAAATTGCGGTAGTTGTGGTGGATGAGAAACGGAAGGGTGCTGTGGTAGGTAAGGGTGGCAGGAATGCGGAGAAGGCTAGGCTCTTAGCGAAGCGGTACTTTGAGATTGGGAGCATCCACATCGTAACAGCTACTTAGCTCAACCTTCGATGCGTGCTTTTACTCTGGAACGTTTATATCGAATGCACCTAGTCGAGTGCGGCAAATCCGCGTAGCGTGGAAGTATTGGGTAAATCCCCTCGAGGTCTCTTCGCGGCCCGACAGAGGAGAAAGAAGAGACAGAGGCTAAGATGGTCAGATAAGTATTACAAACGGAGAGTGCTCATGCTAGATGAGAAGGCTGACCCCCTAGGTGGCTCTCCTCAGGCTCGTGGGATTGTGCTGGAGAAGGTAGGGATTGAGTCTAAGCAGCCTAACTCTGCGATTCGAAAATGTGTAAGGCTTCAGCTTGTAAAAAATGGAAAGCAGATCACGGCGTTTCTTCCCGGTGACGGCGCTCTGAACTACGTGGATGAGCATGACGAGGTTCTGGTTCAGGGAATAGGAGGATCTATGGGTCGGGCTATGGGTGATATTCCTGGCGTAAGGTGGACTGTTTTCATGGTTAATGGGGTTGCTTTGAACGAGTTGGTTCTGGGTAGGAAGGAGAAGCCTAGAAGGTGAGCTTTGGTGCCTGACCCTAACCTTCTTCTGTTCGGTAAATGGGATTTGAGTGGTGTTAGTGTTGAAGATGTTAGTCTAAAGAAAGTTCTTTCTCTAAAGCCTACTTTAGCCCCCACTTCGATGGGTAGGCATGAGCACAGGAAGTTTGCGAAGGCTGATGTGAATGTGGTCGAGCGTTTAATCAACGGTTTGATGCATTTTGGTAAGAAGCACGCGAAGAATAGAGGGAGGATGGGGGGGAAGAAGCATCGTGCAGCCAATATTGTGAAAACTGCTCTTGAAATCATTCATCTTAGGACTGGAGAAAGTCCGGTGCAATACCTGGTAAGAGCTATCGAGGAGGCCGCTCCGAATGAGGACACCACGCGGATCGCTTATGGTGGCGTAGTCTATCACGTTTCAGTGGATATTTCTCCTCTGAGAAGGATAGATCTTGCTCTCCGATTCATTTGTGGAGGAGCTAGAGAATCGAGCTTCTCCTCTATGAAGACTATTGAGGAGACTTTGGCTGATGAAATCATTTTGGCTGCGAACGATGATCCAAACAGTTACGCGATCAAGAAGAAGAATGAACAGGAGCGTATCGCGATGTCCTCCAGATGAGAGCTTTCAGCTTAAGTGTAGTCCTTCGAACTCGGTTGTCTGAATTCTTTGCAGATTTCTGCCGGATTTTCTTTAAGACTTATATAATCTGAAACAGGTGCGACTGAAGTAAAGGTGCAATTTTCGAGTGCCGGGTAAACCTCATCTGAACACGGTTGTAGTTGGCCACGTAGATCATGGTAAGTCTACAACGATGGGTCACTTTCTCTTCGACCTCGGTGTAGTAGACCAGAGGCTTATTGATGAATACGCAAAGGAGTCTGAGAAGACGGGCGCAGGTGACACCTTCAAATTTGCTTGGGTCTTGGATAGCTTGAAGGATGAGAGGGAGAGAGGTGTAACCATAGATCTAGCGTTTCAGAAGTTCGAGACGAACAAATACTTCTTCACCCTCATTGATGCTCCGGGGCACAGGGACTTCATCAAGAACATGATCACTGGAGCCTCAGAAGCGGACTGCGCGGTTTTGGTTTCCTCTGGCAAGAAGGGAGAGTTTGAGGTGGGAGTGGGTCCAGGCGGGCAGACTCGCGAACACGCCTTCTTACTCAGAACTCTTGGTGTCAATCAGCTCGTCGTTGTAATCAACAAGATGGATGACTCGCTGGTCAACTACAGTCAGAAGCGATACGAGGAATGCAAAGAGGAGCTGGAAAAACTCCTCAAGACAGTGGGTTATGATACCAAGAAGATCAGTTTCATTCCTGCTTCTGGCTGGCTTGGCGATAATATAGTCAAGAAATCGGATAAGATGAGCTGGTACAAGGGCCCAACTCTGTTTGACGCTTTAGACAAGTTTGAGGAACCGGAGAAGCCGATCACGAAACCGCTCAGAATACCAGTTCAGGATGTCTATTCAATAACAGGAGTTGGAACTGTTCCTGTTGGTAGAGTTGAGACAGGTAGGATGAAGGTGGGAGATACTGTTGTGATAATGCCTTCTGGCGTTACAGCTGAAGTGAAGTCTATAGAGACCCATCATACACCTATGCAGGAGGCGCTGGCGGGAGATAACATAGGATTCAATCTTAGGGGAGTCGCTAAACAGGACCTGAAGAGGGGAGATGTGGTAGGCTCTCCAGGTAATCCTCCGACTATAGCGAAGGAACTTACGGCGCAGATAATTGTTGTCTTTCATCCTACGGCTGTTGCTGCGGGATACACTCCGGTTCTGCACGCACATACCGCTCAGGTGGCGGCCACAATTGTTGAGATCATAGCAAAGATCGATCCCAGAACTGGTCAGCCGACTGAGGAGAAGCCGAAGTCAATTAAGACTGGTGATTCAGCGCTGATCCGCTTGCAGCCGTTGAGGCCTCTATGCATTGAGACTTTCAAGGAATATCCTGAGTTGGGAAGATTTGCCTTGAGGGATATGGGGACTACGATTGCTGCAGGCGTGGTCAAGGAGATAACTCAGAAGGCTACTGTTGAGAAGGTAGTAGCCAAAGCCTAACCGTCAATCCTTTCACACCTTTCGTATTTCGAGCCACGCCTAGCATCTGCTATCCCTGGCAAGGCTTAAGTTAGTAGCGTCAACCTCGGTTCAAACGGAATAGGTAATTCTGTTGAGGGAGATCGGGATCATTGCGAGCCTCTCGTCGGAGACTGAGGCTCGAGTCATCCTGAAGGAAGGTCAGGAGAGGGTGGTGAAGACTGAGGACCTCGTTTTCGTGAGGAATCGAAATGGTGGGGATATTCTTGCAGTCTTGAGGAAGGGACTGGGTTCGAATGAGAATCTGAATCCTGGAGGCTATCACCCTGGAGTTGCTTACGCGCGGATAGGAGGGCAACCGTCTACAGCGAAGGAGACTTACGACTTCGCCTTGTCAGTGATCGGTGAAGCTCGGGAGTCGGTGTCTCAAAACAAGCGAATAGTTGCACCCGGTTCTTTGGTCGAGATTTTTACTGACGATGATAATCCCATGCGACTTTTAGCGGGGGGAAAGCATGCGCTCACACTTGGCTTCTATGAGGGGCACTCAAACTGGCGCGTGCCTGTTGATGCTTCCTTCATTCCCTACCACATAGGCGTCTTCGCCTCAACGGGTGGAGGGAAGAGTTTCCTAGCCCGTTTCCAGATCATCCCGCTTCTTCAGAAGGGTGGCTACGACGTACTAATTCTAGATTGGAAGGGCAGAGACTACGCACCTTTCTTCCCGAAAGATAACGTTCTAGGAATATCACAGATCGCCTTAGATGTTGATGCCGTTACAGGGTATTTGGCAGAAAAGATGGCCAATTTCGGTTATTCTGCATATGGCGGTACGGTAACGCAGGCTCTGGAGGAATTTATCTTCGCAGAGAAGTGGCGGGGACTCAGCGTTGAGGAATTCCAGAGAGTCCTAGAACACTCTATGGTTAACTCCTTGAACCCTGGCAGGACTGTTTCTGGTAGACCGTTTGAAGATGAACATCGATTCAGAAGAGGCCTAAAGCGCCTCAGGGATGTGGATATACAGAGCATACTGGGAACAAATACTTCCAAGGACATTCTGGAGCAGGTTCGAAAGAAGCATCTTTCGGTCATTGACATGAAGAGAACGGGCTCCTCCGAGAAGCTTTCGATGTTTCTTACCCTTGCTAATCATTTGATGGAGAGGATGCATAACGATGAAGACCTCAACCTGGCTCTCGTCATTGACGAAGGTCCTCAATACGTGCCATTCAAACCAAAAGGGATCCAGGAGAAGACGACCGACGTCATAATTGATTTGTGCGCTCTTGGCCGGACTCACAAGCTCTGCATATCCCTATTGTCCCAAGGAATAGCTGGTGAGATAGGGATCAACGCGGCTGTCAGAAGGAACTTGAACACGCAGTTTGTCGGCAAGATTCATCCGCTTGACATGATTGAGGTGGGCAACTGGCTCTCTCCCTTCAATATTGATCCGAAGTTCCTGCTTTCGCTTCCGCCAGGACACTTTTACTTTATGGGAAATATGAATCCCTCGCCTATTCCTCTGCTCGTAACCTTCGAAGTGCCAGAGTGATTAGTGTTGTCTACTCAATCTCGAGTAGTTCCCGACTGGATGAAGTTACCATCAACTCTCCAGCATCAATTTTTTGCACATGCTGAGAGGGAGGCGGAGAGATGCAAGGAGCGCTTGGCCGCCAGAAGCCTGAGACTGCAGGAACTCAAGAAGGAGATTCGCCTTGAACGTATTCCGGAAGATGACAGCTGGAGGAGCTGGCGGGTAGCCGTCATAGACGGCTCCAACTCTCCTTCCACGAGTGAGAGACTCGGAATAAGATACGGCGCTTTTTGCGCGGGCTACATGATCTTTGAAGGTGAAAAGAGGGTAGAGGAGAATTACTTCTCTGATTCTTTCTCTCAGGATCAGACCAGCAGCCAAGACGTGGCGCAGAAGGTCTTGGCGATGATGCGTTTTCGCATGGAACGAGACATCGCTTTGCAATGCCTGAAGGAGAAAGATGTTGACCTAATTTTGATTGATGGAAGCTTCTTCGGCTTCAGGGCTGATGCTTACTTCATAAAAGGCGAGGTTATCGATGTAACGGGATTCGAAAGAGGTAGCAATCTTACCGCCGAAGTTACCGCGAAGACCCTCGAGCTATTGAAATCAAGGAAGGTTGTTGGCGTCATCAAAAGGACTAGGGTCAGCGCGTTAGATGGATGGGTGGTTTGGAGATACGGGGATGAATCCCGCTGCGTTAACTCCAACGACAAGCATATTCTCGCGTCGATCATGAGACCTCGCGATTGGTTTGCGTATGATTTTATCTTCGGATCTCCAGTTGATTTCAACTATTTTTCTAGGATGAAGGCCGTTTACAGGTATCTTGTCCTACAGGCAAAGAAAAAGGCGACACCTGAGGACCTTCTTCTCGCGGCGAAGAGAGACGTCAGAAATCACATCAAGAAATCCTTAGGTTATGCAGCAGACGCAATACTCAGGACAGCTAGATATTATGCGAGATGTTCAAACCAAGCGCCCTTCGAATTTGAGACTCCACTGAATTTTGAGGTTAAGCCGCTGCTGGCTTACTTCCATACATTCCATAATCCGGCCACTGGTTTGCCCTGGCCAATAGACTTGATAGATGAGGGCGCGTCTCTACCTAGAGGGTTCACCAAAGAATTTGTGCAAGAAATTGAGGCTGAGTTGATTAGGGACCCATCGATTGCAGATAAGTTGGCGTTGGCTGAATACTTTTCTTATCTGAATCCGCAGAAGGAGGAGGACTAAACTCATTTGGGTTGGTTGGCTAACCTGACCAACTTACTCCTGAGGTCTTTGGGGATCTGCATCGGTTTTCCTTTTTTGTAGTCATACATTACTTGAACGGTCTCGCCCTCAGCGACTAGACGTCTGGTTTCCTTCTCCCTTATTTCGTATACGTAGGTCCAGCTTCTGTTTCTTACATCCCGGGGTTTGCATGAGACGACTAGAGCTTCTCCGAAGGAAGCAGGAGATCTGAAGTTGCAGGAAGCTCTTGCTATTATCATGCCCATTTCAGATGGCGACTTAACCTCAAGCAGCATGGAAAGATGTTCAATTCGAGCAGTCTCCATGTAGG